>CAZFDE010000007.1:43720-65598 GCA_964517795.1 uncultured Pirellulales bacterium
GAAAATAAGATCATTATCCGCCAGTGCTATGAATACGCCCGTGAACAACAGATCTACATCGGCGAAGAGGGCATCAGTAATAATCCGCTGTTTGCCCACTGGCATGAGATCAATCTCTGGAAACAGAAAGTTAAAGCCCGATTAAATGATCATCGTCTCGATCAAATTGACAATATCAAAAATTGCGACGACCGCAGAGGCAAACAAAAGGCGGCCATGACATTTGCGATCATCAGTAAAAATACCCATCGGCTTACTGAAACACTCAATGCCTTAAATACCCAATCGAAACCGGACTTTGAAGTCATTATCATTCATCCGGATCAAAATCAGATGTCAATTGATTGGCAGGATTACCATTTTGACATCTGCCGGATCGACGTAAAGTGGGATTTGGGTTTGGCCTTTGCGAAAAATACAGCTTTGAAATATGTCCGAACCGAGATCGTGGCATTTTTAGAGCAGGGGGCTGTCCCGCAGGCTGATGTGGCTGAAAAGATCCTCAACCATTTCCAAAATAAACTATTACGCGGCCTCAGAGGAAAATTTGTACCGCTTAATCCGGATGATGACCTGCCGCAGGAGTATGATTTAGGCGAAGCGATCATCCCCACCGATTGTGCCGCAGGTGTGTTAACTGCATTTCGCAAAGCTGCGATTGAGAAAGTCGGCGGTTTCGATGAATGGCTCACCGAAAACGTTGAGTTGATTGACCTGTCATTTCGAATCGCACAAAACAGTACGCAAAAAATCCATAGCATCCTGTACTGTCCGGATGTGGTTGTATGCTGTCAAACTAATAAAACCGATGATATGTTGGCGATGATCCGCCGCAAATGCACCGGAATTCTGGCTCGCGGCAAAAACCCGGCCATCGACGGCTATGCCGAATATATGCAGTATCACGGGCCCGACAAAAAACATGAAATCGAAAACGATTACGTGATTGCCAACCGAATCGCGCAGTTCATGCTGGCGATGTATCCTGAAAAAGCTGTCGAATGGGCCAAAAAAGCAGTCGCGCTGCAGCCGGGAATTGCGGAATGTCACTATAACCTCGGATGTATTTATGCCGCGCTGAAAGATTATCACAGCGCGCAGCAGATTTTTGAACAATTGCTGGAATCACTTCAACAGTTGATGACCTATCAGTCCGATGACGCTGAAACGATCCAATGGTATGGCAAGACGGCAATAAAGCTGCTGGAGGTGTATTGCGGCCAAGATAATAGAGCCCAGGCCAAACTGCTCGCCCGTCAGATATTAGATCACCCGCATATACAGCAAGACCCCGACCAGAAACAACAGTTCTTAGAGTTGATGGAGCAGTTTAATTCACCTGCGATAAACCGGCAAACCGCCACGACCGATTTGCCCGTTGAGCAAACCGTCACCGATGATCCAATACCGGTCGATCTGAGCATTATCCTCGCCACCAAGGATCGGGCCGAATTGCTGGATGAAATGCTGACAAGCCTCCAGGATGCGGCCAATGGTATTGACTATGAAGTAATCGTCATCGAAGGTGGCTCATCCGATAAAACAATGGAAATCCTTCAGAAACAGAATGTAACAAAAGTATTTGACGAAACCGAACATCTCGGTGTAGGGCGGCATTCCTGGCCGCAGTTATACAATTTCGGATTAGAAAAAGCCCGCGGCAAATGGGCCATGTTTGCCAGCGATGATATCACCTTTTCGCCAAATTGTTTATCCGATGCGGTTGCTCGCCTTGATAGCTGTCCGCCATCGGTGGCCGGCGGCATTCTCTTCTATAAAAATTCTCATCCCACAAATCCCCAATGGGCCGATTTTGCGATCGACTTTGCGCACGGTCAGAAGCTCCAGCTCAATTACGGCCTGATTCGCATGGACGATTTCAACGCGGCCGGCGGATTGACCGAAGACTACCGTTTCTATTGTGCCGACACGGATTTGTGCTATAAACTCTACGAACAGGGAAAAACCCTCATTCCCCTGCCCCGCGGCTTCGTAACCCATCATAACCTATTGGATACTCAAAAATCAGCAAACGCCGACACCAGCGGCCGCGATATCCAATTATTGCACACACGCTGGCAGCATTATATCAGCAGCGATCTGCCCCATCCCAGGCGGTTGTTCTGGCAGCCCGAAATGGCCGATGCCTTCGGCCTGCCCGCCGATATGAAACAAGCACAATGCAACTGGGATTCCTTCTGGCACGGATTGGCGCTGCTGCAAAGTCAAAACAGTGAACCGGCGATGCTCAAATTCATCGAATGTTTCAAAGCGGGCTGCCAATACCCCGTATTACTCAAATATCTGGCCCGGGCGGCGCAGCATTGCGGCCGGTCCCAATTGGTTGAGAAAATCCATGCCGTCATCCAAAAACCGCTTTCTTCGGGGAATACCGATCATGACGATGATTCGAAACCCCAAATCGCTGCGTTGATTTTCAGCAAAGACCGTGCGATGCAGCTTCACGCAGCACTGCAATCCTTCATACAGCATTGCAGAGATAACGACAAAATGACTATCAGTATCCTTTACAAAACATCGAACCAAAAATATCAACGTCAATATGAACAACTGCAGCGGCAGTTTCCAGAAATCAATTTTATACCTGAGACGAATTTCAAGCGGCAGACACTTTCTATTCTGCGGCCGCACGATATGATTCTGTTCATAGTCGATGACAACATATGTGTCCGGGATTTTTCAATCGAACAAATCGCTCGAACTTTAATACAAACAACGGATGCTCTGGGTTTTTCGCTGCGATTGGGCATGAACACCACCTATTGCTACGCCAAAGATGCCGATCAGCCGCTGCCATCGTTTGAAAACGTCACCGAACATATTCTTAAATACAACTGGACCGGCGCAAGTTTTGATTTTGCCTATCCGCTGGAATTGTCCAGCTCGCTGTATCGCTGTGCCGACATCCTGCCGATGTTAGAACGGCTGGATTTTGATAATCCCAATATCGCCGAGGGCCTGCTGGCCGCCAATGCCCGCATTTTCGCCGATACCAAATCGATGCTGCTTTGTTTCGATACCTCGGTTGCGTTCTGCAATCCGGTGAATATCGTCCAATCGGTCAGCGACAACCGAAGCGGCTCCAATCAAAAATTCACCTCGGAAAATCTGGCAAAATTATTCGACGACGGCTATCGCGTCGATACGGCGGATGATGATGGTTTTACCCCGCAGGCCTGCCATCAGGAAGTGCCGCTGCGATTCAAAAAGATCCGAACCAAACCCGTTCGCACAAAAGGGCACACCCCGCTGGTAACCGTGGAGATGGTAACCTACAACGGCGAAAAGTACATCGCCAAAGCGATCGAATCTGTCCTGTCGCAGACCTTCGGCGATTTTGAACTGCTGATCGTGGATGACGGCAGCACCGATAACACCGCGGATATGATCCAATCCTTCAAAGACGCCAGAGTCAATTACATCCATCAGTCGCATGCCAATTGTGCCACCGCGCGAAATACCGTTATCCGCAACGCCAGCGGCACCTATATCCTGACGGTGGACTGCGATGATACGCTTTCGCCGCAGTACTTGGAAAACATGCTTGCCGTCGCTCGCCGATCCCCCGGCATCGACTATTTCTATCCGGCCGCCTTGGCCCTCATCGACGAAACCGACCGCCAAATCGGCCAATGGGATTACCGGGAGTTTGAGGATAATAAAGCACTCGTCCACTTTCTGTTCGACCAGGGCTTCTCCCCAATTCCCAATCCCGGCAGCCTCAAGCGAAAGGCCCTCTTCGATAAAACCGGCCCCTATGACAATCTCGATTCGACCGAGGATTTTGTCTTCTTGTGCCAAAACGCATTGAAACTCAACTTCAAACGGTGCGCCATCCAAAGCCCCTATTTCTACCGGCGGCTCGCCGAAAGTCTCTCGACCTCCTCTGATGCCCGCGATCGCATCACCGCGGAAACATTGCATTGGATGATCCAACATTATCGGCCTGAAATGCTTTGTCCCGATATCCGCCAAATCGAACAGAATGACTTAAGAAAACTGCATTTTTATCGATATATAATAAAGACTCTGTCTAAACATGCACAGGGATACCATATGATTAAAAATAGTCACTATTTTGAGCAGTATATTACGTATTATCGGCTGCAACTGACGCAGCTTGAAAAGGATCTCCAGATGGCCGTGCGGCCGGAGGGATAAATATGGGCGAAATACGACTTCCCGGACTTTCAACCGGCATCGATACCAGTGCACTGATTTCTCAATTGATGGCCGTGGAAAGACGGACGCTGACAGTTTACGAAAACAGAAAAAAGATCTGGCAGGACCGGCAGCAGTCCCTGGATACCCTGGAAACCAAACTCGGCAATCTGCGCAGTTCCGTGCGAGCGCTGGCCGATGCCGATGCGCTCAAAGCGTTCAACGTAGCGTCCAGCGATTCCGATGAGATTACCGCAAAGGCAACCAGTAACGCATACGAAGGGACCCACACGATCATCGTGAACCGACTGGCGACTGCCGAACGCTGGGTTCATACCGCCGGCAAGGAATATGCCGAAGATTATGTCGGCGAAGGCACATTCATCTATGCCTATAATCATAAGGAAACGGTCATCGACACAACTGCGACCACCACATTGAATGATTTGGTCGGCCTGATCAATAACGATGCCAATAATCCCGGTGTGACCGCCAGTTTGCTCTATTACAATGACGCGTACCATCTGGTCCTCAACGGTAACGACGCGGGTACCGATTATGCCATATCGATCAACGACTCCAGTACCGAAGTCTGGCAGGCGGATACTGAACTCACCTATGGCAGCGATAATGCCGCCTTGTCCACCCGCCTCGAATTGCTGGACCAGTTCAGCGGAACCCTCTCCGGCGATGAGACCATCGAAATCACCGGTACCGACGACAGCGGGGTTGCGATTGCACCGGTCACCCTGAATGTAACGGCCAATACCAAGGTCAGTCACCTTATTGACGAGATCAATGACGCCTTTGACGGTGTTGCCGAGGCCACGTTTGAAAACGGTAAAATCGTCCTCACCTCCGATACAGCCGGCACCAGCCAACTATCGATCAGTTTAACCTATGACGACGGGGATGCTTCCTCGGCATTGACCCTGCCGACGATGGCGGTTTCGACCGAGGGCGGTTCGACGACAGCCGATCTGGCCGGCTTTGCGGCCGCTGATTTTACCGAAACACAATCCGCGCAGGACAGCCAGATTCGCGTGGACGGCTATCCCGCCGGTGCATGGATCGAACGAAGTTCCAATACCATTGACGACGTCATTAGCGGCGTGACCCTGCAGCTTCATGATGTAACCGATGAAACCGGCGAAACGATTACGCTTTCGCGCGATATCGAATCGGTAAAGGAAAAGGTCGATTCCATGGTATTGGCCTACAACGAAGCGATTGATCTGATTAAAGAAAAAACCGGCTATAACGACGTAACCCAGACGGCCGGAATATTGATGGGCAATTATGTGGTTTCGACTATCCAGTACAAGATACGCGAACCCATCATCGAGCGAACCGTCGGATTTGTGGAGGATGTCGATGCGTTCCTGAGTCCGCTGGGCATCGGATTCGATATCGACAAGGACGGCCATCTCAGTTTCGACACCAATACGTTCGATGAAGCGATTGCCGAGAATTATCTCGGAGTTCTCTCGATTCTCGGAGCGGACAAAACCGGCTCTTCGAGTTCGAGCGTCATCGATTTTTATCAGGCCAGTTCCGATTATACCGCTGCTGGTGAATACAATGTCCAGGTCGAAGTGAGTGGCGGGGCAATCGTGGACGGATCGGCAAAAATTAAGCTTTCATCCGAAGCGACATGGCGCGATATGACTGTTTCCGAAGATAATATCCTGATGGGCAACAGCACGTTTGACGATAATGGCAATCCGATCTATTCGGAGAATGGCCTGCTCTTGAGCGTAGATCTGACTACCGACGGCACCTATACCGCCACCGTCCGTGTCAAGCAGGGCTTCGCCGGCAAGATTGAGGACGCCATCGACGATATGCTCCGTGTCACCACCGGCTCGATCCAGATCGACCAGGAGCACGTTTCTGATCAGATCGAAGAAATTGACGAAAAGATCGAGTCCGAACAAGATCGCCTCAAAGATACAGAAGAACGCCTGATCGCGCGATTTGCACGCTTGGAAAAGTCGCTTTCAATCCTCCAGCAGCAAATGGCCTCTGCAGGTCTGCTTTCAAATATGTAAATAAATACGGATAGTGATAAGGTATTGGATTAATGAATGATCGCTTACAGAATGCACAGAAAAAGAAGAACATTTGAATAGTCAAAACGGAGATATTTCATGAGGACACCAAAATTTATTTCGATAGCGACCGTGATTTTTGCGGTTATAATCGTTTCATTTTCCGGCGGTTCGACCAAATATCGAGATGAAGTCGTCGAAATTGAGCATGAGATTACGCTGCCGGAATACCGCTCCGATGCGGCCCGGGCCATCGATGCTTACGAGCGGACAATGAACCGCTATATGAGTCTGACCGAAAAGAATCTCACGATGGTCAGCGCCGACATGCGGTCGCTCAAAGACAATATGAATTCCATCGATGACAAACTGGATAAGCTCTCACTGCGACTGGCACGGATCGAACAGGCTTTAGGGATTGCTCCGATCCCCGAGCCTGTGGAAAAAGGTAAGGCCGAACAGTCGCCGCAGCGCGCGGACGGTCGTTCCAATACAACGAAAAAATAAACGGAATTCTCGTCAGCCGTAAAGATTGCCCGCCTGATCGGCATATACCGTCCCCTTTGCGTCGTCGATGGCCTCAAGCGCTTTATCCAGCTCGTTGAGTTTGGGGACCTTGAAATAATGGTTGCAGTTACGGCATTTTCGGCGTTTGTCGGTCGCATCGCCATCCAGTAGCCAACTGTTACCGCAGCGCGGACATTTTGCAATGATCTGCATACGAACGCCCTTTAATAAAGTAACCCGCTGGTTTCATTGTCGGCTCATACCAAAAGATTCACCGACTCATCCGTATAATAAGATGCCGGACTGCTTTCGGCGGAAAATGCATATTGCGAATACACGTATCGGTTCTGCCCCGATCGGGAATCCCCGGACGGATGATCCTGTTCAAAAGCGTGTGTGTCGGATTCCTGTCGGCTGTCACTATCGGTCTGTTCGTGCATAAATTGATCGATGAATTGGTCTTTGGACTGCGATTGCTGCTGCGGGGTAAGGACCACATTGATCTGTTTGACCTGGACGCCGGCCTGGTTGAGATTCTGGATGATCTCGGGCAGTGCGTGTTCAATCTCGGCCCGGGTCTGTGGTTTGGCGACTTGGAGCAAACCGGTTACCTGGCCGTTTTCGGAGTCGAACTTGATGGCCACTTTGCCCAATTCCGGCGGATTCAACTGGATCGTGATCTGTTGACGGGACTGTTGGATCAAGGTGATCATCGGCTGCTGGAGTTGCTGAGCCACCGGAGGCGGGGTGCTGCCGGGCTGCGAAATCGGAGTGGAATTTGCTGAAGCAGAAGGACGCTCAATGCCCATCACATTTTGATTGGCAGTACCGGAATCGACCGAAGTGGTATCCAGCATTTGAGCTTTCGAAGATTGCCCGGGCGTAACCGAATGACCTTGTTTTTCAAATTCAATTGTCTGCTGAGTGTGCGCGGGCTTAAAATCGGAAGCTTCCTGCGCTTTATCGGCCGAGAACATCATTGGATTGTTCTGCGTTTGTTCATTTTCAGAATTCGGGTCCGATTTCGAATCCGTTTGTTCCGTTAATCCGTTTGAAGTGTTTTGGGGTATGTGGTTTTTAGTCTGAACCGATTGCGATTGATCTGTTATTGTTTGGTGTTCGGATTTTTCAGTGCTGACAACGTTTGGGGCGGATTTAACCGGTCCATTGAAAGGTGCTTGAATATTTTTGTCAGCTACCTGGGGCCCGGTCTTTTGCTGCGATGTTGGTTTGTTTGAGTCGGCCTGAAGTGCTTCTTTTGGTTTTGTCTGCAATGGAACTTGCCTTTGCTGCGTTTCTGCTTGTGTGGTCTTAACACCGCTTTTTTGAAGTGCTTCATCGGATTGTGAATTGATCGATGCATCTTCGTTCAATTTTTTTGGGTGAACAGCCGGTTTGAGTATGCCGTGTTGTCCGGATTCGGCAATCGTTTCAACAGACGGCTTACGAAGATGAGTGTGTATTTGCTTTTCATTTGTTTCGGTTGTATTGAATTGTTTGTTGTTTTTCGTTTTCTCGGCAATCGGGGTTTCAGTGATCGGGATATCTGCAGATCCAGCTTGAGTTAGATTGTTTGGTGCGTTTTTAGCTTCGTTCTGAAGCTTTTTATCGGTCGTCTTTTCGCCCTGAGTGCTGTTTTTCGATGTAATTTTGTCTTTGAGCTGATCCTTAAAATGGGTTTCATGACTGGCTTCGTATGGATCCGTTTTGATCGAATTGTCCTTAGCGGCCTCGGTTTTTTGATGGGGGGGTATGTTTTCCCTTTGTTTTACCGCAGTGGGTGCATCATTGGCTGCTTTTGCACAATTTGGGGCTTGGGATTTATTGGTGGACTGCGATTCCTGAATGAACTGTGATCTGTTCGCAGTCGCAGGCAAATGATTGACAAATAGTGTCTGTTCGACATTCATAACCAATCATTAGCAAGTGTTATGCCAGGTTCATTACCCGGTACGCTATTTCTGTAACTATCTTATATATAATTACTTAATGAATTTTTGGGTCGTTCGGCAAACGACTGGTACTACTAAACCGGCAAGAATTTAAGCTGATCCGGAAATTTCTGCCGGTGTTAAGATGCTGGTCGGGTGTATAGAATCCTTACGGGGCAGATCAATCCAAATAGCGAATTTTTCGTGTTTTAATCCGTAAAACGAAGGTTGGCATGTCAGTTGCAGTCTTAAAACCGTGAATATTCCTTTGGATGAACGCGAAAGATGAAGACTGAAAACCTATTTGATCTGATCGAAGCGGGTATTCGTGCCGAAGGCTTGCGCCAAAAAGCGATTGCCAACAATGTTGCGAATTGCCAGACACCGGGCTATCGCCGGGTGGATATCAAATTTTCCGAACTTCTGGAAAAGGCCCTGCAATCGGGCGGCAGCCTGGACCTTAGCGAGATCGAAGCGAGGCTCTATCGCCCAAAAAATACCCCGCTGAATGAAATGGCAAACGATGTAGATCTCGAAACGGAAGTAACCGCCATGATCCAAAACGACTTGCGTCATAAAACTTTGATCCGGGTCCTGCACAAGAAATACAAACAAATGGAAATGGCCATTAATGTGAAGTAGGTGATCTATGGACTTCAATAAAATTGCCAATACGGTCGATATTTCGGTTTCCGGACTGAAAGCCCAAAAGCAGCAACTCAAGCTGATCAGCTCGAATATCGCTAACGCACAGTCAACCGACAGCGGCAACGGCAGACCTTATCGACGGATGGAGGCGGTCTTCCAGACCGATACCGATACGCTGGGCGGGGTCAAAATCGGACAGATCAATCAGGACAGTAGCGAATTTCCCAAGGTGCTCAAACCCGGGCATCCCCAGGCCGACGAGCAGGGATATGTGGCTATGCCGAATGTCAATCTGCCGATCGAAATGATGAACTTGAATATCGCTTCACGAACGTACCAAGCCAATATCGCGGTCTTGAAGCGGTATCAGAGAATGGTGGATACTACCCTGGAACTGTTGAGATAAACGAAAGGAATCATAATGGTTGAATTGAACGGAATCCAATCCGTCTCAAATTTTAAGAACGCGGCCGCTAATGCCGTGAACGCAACACAAAATGCTTCGGCGTCCAAAGCCGCCAAAACGGTGGGCGAACTGATTCAGAAGGCCGACAATCAGCAGCAGCAATCGGATATGTCGATCAAAGAGCTGCTCAGCGGAAAATCCTCGGACATTCATTCGGTTGTCGCGGAAGTGGCCCGGGCGGATATGAGTTTTAAGCTGCTGGTCGGTGTTCGCAACAAATTAGTCGAAGCATATAAGCAAACAATGAATATGCCTATATGATCCTGGAACGTTTAAGCGTATCTGACGTATGCAATTTCTAACACGATTAAAAGCCGTTTGGTTGCGACTGGGCCTGATCCAGCGCGTGATTCTCATCTCGATTGGGGCGGTTTGCGTGCTGCTTTGCGTTTTTTTAGGGCACTGGGCCCGCATGCCGGACCTGCGTTTGTTATATCAGGACCTCGATCCGGACGAAGCGGCCCAGATCACTGAAAAGCTGACCGACGCGGGTATCGCGTACGAACTGCGGGATTCCGGATCGAGTATCTATGCCCCGAAAGAACAAATCTACCAGATCCGACTGGATATGGCTAAAGAGGGGCTGCCCCAGGGCGATAAAGGAGGCTATCAATTATTTGACGACGAAAAGATCGGCGTCAGCCCGTTTGTACAGAATGTCAATCTGCACCGTGCCTTGCAGGATGAACTGGCCCGAAGCATCCAGATGATCGAAGGTGTTCATCATGCCCGAGTACATATCGTTAATCCCGAAAAACGCTTGTTCAGCGAGGATCAGCAGCAAGCCAGTGCATCTGTGGTTTTGAAGCTCAAACCGGGATACCGGATCGGTGCCTCGAATATCGCAGCGATTACACATCTGGTCGCCGGCAGTGTGGAATCGGTCGAAGCCGATCAGGTCACCGTGGTGGACAGCCAGGGGCGGTTGCTATCCGGTCATACCGATCAGATCGGCAACGGCGGCGTTGGGACGGTTGTGGATTACAAGGAACGCGTCGAGCGAAATCTCGAAGAAAAGGTCGAAGATATGCTCGAGATGGTCCTTGGACCTGGTCGCGCAACGGTCAAGGTCAGTGCACAGATCGATATGACCAGCATCGATCAGGTAACCGAGAAATACGATCCCAAAGGTGTGCCGACCAAGGAGGAGATCACAGAAACCACAGAAGTCAACGGTTCGGGCGAATCCCAGAGTACCGGTGGTACCAAGAAAGACAGTACAGTCGTCAGCGAATATGTAATCGGTAAGACCGTCGAGAAAAAAATGGAATTGCCCGGCGAGATCCAGCATCTCAGCGTGGCGGCCTTTGTGGATTTAAGCGTTGCCGATGTCCACGATGCCAATGCCGCAAAGATCATGGAATTGGCCGATGTCGAACAGATCATCAAAAACGCCCTGGGCCTCAGCGATACGGATTCACTGAAGGTCGTCGAAGCCAAATTTCATCAGCCCCAGGATCAATTTGAGCAACAAGGCATCAGCAAATGGCCACGCTATATTGCGATCGCCAAGCACAGTTCGCTGGGCATCATGGCGGTTTGTGCAATGCTTGTCTTAAAAATCCTTGGCGGCAAAAAAGATAAATCCGCACCTGTCGCTGTTGCGGCGACCGGGCAGCTTGAAGCGGGCCAGCCGGTCACCGGGTTGCTTACCGGTGAAGAAAACAATGAAATCGCCGCACTTCGCAAGCAAATAACAGAGAATCTGAAAAAAGACCCGCAACATGTGCGACAACTGTTCAGCAGTTGGCTGGAGGAAAATTAGCCGATGGCGAAACTCAAAGGGATGCAAAAAGCTGCTCTGTTTTTAATGGGCCTTGACCGGGCAACGGCCGGCGAGCTGATCAAGGGGATTGATCCGGAGACCGCCAAGCAATTGGCTGTGGAACTGGCTTATCTGGATGCGGCCGGCTATCGCAACAGCCATGCGTCCATGGAAATGGTTCGCGAATTCACCCAGCATCTGGATGTCGGCGGCGGATTTCACTTAAAGAGTTTCATGAAGGAAATTCTCAAAAGCAGTGTCGGCGAAGAGAAAGCCGAACAAGTCCAGCAGGAGATCGGGGCGCTGCTGCAAAAACGAGATCCCTTTCTGACGATCCGTCAATGCGAAGTGCCGGTATTGACCTCGGCCTTAAGCAGTGAGCACCCGCGCACGATCGCAGTGATTTTGTCCGAGCTTGACCCGCGTAAAAGCTCCGAAGTCCTTAAATCCCTGGATGAGCAAACGCGCCTGATGACAATCGAGCGGATGACCGGTTCTGAGCAGATTCCGCGAGAAGCCCGCACTCGGATCGCCGAATCGATCAGCGAGCGGCTGACGCGATGCGCCGCTGTCGAAAGCGGCGGCGATCAGTCGTTGCGTAAAGTAGCGGTCATCTTGCGCAATCTCGGTAAGGAACTGCGAGACGGCCTCATGGGGACGATCAAAGAAAAGGACGATCAGACCGCGGAAAAGGTCGCAAGCCTGATGATCGTCTGGGACGATATTCCCTCGATCGGTGACCGTTCGCTGCAGGAAGCGCTGCGTAATGTCGAATCGCAGAAACTGGCCCTGGCCTTACACAAAGCACCTTCGCCGATCAACGAGAAGATTCGAAAGAATATCTCCGAACGTGCGGCCGCATCGCTCGACGAAGAAGCGGCGTTGATGTCGGCGCCGAGCCGTGAAGATATCGCAGCGGCCCGCGAAGAGATCATCCAGGTACTGCGAGAAATGAATGAGAATGGTAAACTGAGGTTTATTGAAGAATAACGCTAAACATGACGGAGATTGTTTTAACCAACCCGATCGGTCAAGTCACACTACTCGATGAGGATGTCCCGACCGCTCATGCGACCGAGGGGTTTAATGCCGATACCCAAAAGATGGTCGCGGAACTGGAGGCGGAGAAATTACAGTCCGCCGAATTGATGAAAGTGCTCAGCTCGATCGTCAGCAAATTGGAAGGGATATATATTGATTTGTTCAGCCAACATAAATCCCAGATCGCCGCGCTGGCCATGGAGATCGCTCGAAAAGTCCTGATGGTCAAAATACAGGATCGCGATTATCAGATCGAAAAGATCATCGAGCAGGCATTGGCAAGGTCGCCCGACGGCCAAAAGATTGTCCTGAAATTAAATCCCGACGACTTGAAAACACTTGGCGAGAACCTCAAAAAAGATGAGTTGTTTCAAGGCGTTGATGTAGTGGCCGATGCTCAACTCGGCCGGGCCGAATGTATTGTCGAAACAGACAAAGGGGTTGTTCAGTCATTGATCGATTCCCATCTGGCCGAGATCGGTAAAGCATTGGAACAGACGAATTAGAATTTGCAATGGAAACCGAATTAAAAACAACGATAAACCCAAACGAAGCAATCGATTTCGACAAGTTTCACGAAGCGCTTCACTCAGTCCGATTGATGCAGTGCCGGGGATGGGTGCTGCGTGTTTCCGGCTTGACCGTGGAATCCAGCGGTCCACCCTTGGGACTGGGCGAATTGTGCGGGATCGAATTACGGGACGGCCGGCGGGTTGTCGCCGAAGTGGTCGGGTTCAATAAGGACCGGCTGATCCTGCTGCCGCTGGAACATATCGACGGAATCAGTCCCGGCGATACGGTCACTGCGCGTCAAAGCCCGCGGCATCTCATGTTAAGCGAGCACATATTAGGCCGCGTGCTGAACGGATTGGGTGAACCGATCGACGATCTGGGGCCCCTGGAGGGCGATGAACGCAAAGAACTCAGCGGGTGCGCGGTCGATCCGCTGCAGCGCGAAAAAATAACCGCACCGCTGCCGTTGGGCATTCGTTCGATTGACGGATTATTAACATGCGGCCGCGGCCAGCGTGTCGGGATATTCGCAGGCAGCGGCGTGGGCAAAAGCGTATTGCTCGGCGATATCGCCAATGGCAGTGACGCCGATGTGAATGTGGTGGCCCTCGTCGGCGAACGCGGGCGGGAAGTTCGTGAGTTTCTGGAAGAAAATCTGGGTCAATCCGGGCTTGCGCGAAGTGTCGTTATTGTGGCGACCAGCGATTCGCCTGCGATTCAGCGAGTGAAGGCCGGCTTCGTGGCGGTGGCCGTTGCGGAATATTTTCGCGATAAGGGCAAAGATGTCCTGTTTATGATGGATTCGCTGACACGATTTGCCCAGGCCCAACGGGAGATCGGCCTGGCCGCGGGTGAACCGCCCGCCTCCAAGGGCTACTGCCCCAGTGTATTTTCGTTAATGCCGCGGCTGATCGAACGGCTCGGATGTGCTCGGCGCGGAAGTATTACCGGAATGATGACCGTGCTGGTCGAAAACGACGACCTCAACGATCCGGTTTCCGACAGTGCCCGAAGCCTGCTCGACGGACATATTGTCCTGAGCCGCAAACTGGCCGAGCGAGGCCATTTTCCTGCCGTGGATATTTTGGGCAGCGTGAGTCGGCTGATGCCGTCGGTGGTTACCGATGCGCATCGCACGGCCGCGCAAAAACTGCGCGAGATCTATTCGATTTATACCGATGCCGAAGACCTCATCAATATCGGGGCCTTTTCCGCGGGCAGTAATAACCGCATCGACGGTGCGATCACCTTGATCGAAAAAATTCGTAAATTTTTAATTCAATCGGTCCGAGAACGAACGCGATTCGAGGAGACCGTTGGCCGCATGACGGAAATTACCCAACGATGGGACGATTTAGTGAATGAATCGGATGAAGTCTGACCGGGTGAGATATGAAAAAATTCCAATGGCGACTGGAACGGGTCTTGGCGCTGAAAAAAAAACAATTACAGCAGCAGCAAATGGAACTATTGGCGATCACGGAAAAAATGACCGAAATCAGAACTTCATTATTGCTGGAAAAGCGAAAGCTGGCCGATGCCCTGAGCCGAACGAGTGAACCAGGGCTAAACGCCTTTAACGGACAGGAATTATGTCTTCGCTTTTCGCTGGTGAACGAACGTCGGATCAGGCAGCTTGACCATCAGCTTTCGCAATTGAAACATCGCCAACAGGAAAAAATCAATGAGGTGCTGACGATCCGGCGATTTACCGAAGGGCTTGAGCGGCTCCGGACCAAAGCCAAAACCCAATACATCAGCGAACAGGAAAAGCTCGAGCAAAAACAGTATGATGAAAATAACAGCAGCCGGTTTATTCGGAATCTGCTGGTTAACCCAAAAAACAAAGTTGAGGTTTAGACAAATGATACAGGAGTAGACCCGTGAATAAAAAGAAAATCATCCTGTTCGCATTAATCGGATTAATTGGCTTTGGGGCGATGTTCGTGTTGGGGTGGTTTACAACCCGGCCGAGCGATACAACCCAAACCGCTGACACTGTAAAGGCGGACGAATCCACGAGTGATTCAATCGATGAGTACGTCGAACTTCAGCCCCCAACGGTCGATCCCGACGGTGAAACCAAAAAAAGCATGACCTTAAAGCAATTGCGGACGCTGGTCTATGAAGTGCGCGAAAAAATCAAGCTGTACGACCAAAAGCTCGAACGGCTGAAAATACACGAGGAGCGACTCAAGTCATCCGAAACGATGCTCAATGAGGATATGGAAAAGCTCGAAAATATGCGGATCGAATTGGCTTCGACCCTGGACCGGCTCACCAGTGAACATGCCAAATTAGAACAAAGCAAGGTCGAGATCGCCCATACGGAACGGCGAAACCTGATGGCCGTGGCGGCAACTTATGACAAGATGGATTCCGCCAGTGCCAGTAAAATTTTGGCCAACATGAGCCAGTCCAGCGATGTCAGTGCGTCCGATGCCGTGAAGATCCTGTATTACATGGGTGACCGTCAAAAGGCAAAGGTGCTGGCCGAGATGAGCAACGCAGAGCCGGCGCTGGCGGCCTATTTTTGCCAGAAAATGAAAAAGATCGTGGAGCATTAATCGCTTATGGATATTGCAACAATTATCGGTGTATGTCTGGGATTTATGGTGGTGGTCGGTGCGATCATCGCCGGCGGCGGCGCAACCATGTTTATTCATATCCCCTCGCTGTCGATTACCATCGGCGGGATGCTGTGCGCGACGATGATCCATTTTTCGCTGCCGCAGTTTCTGGGAATTTTTTCCATCATCAAAAAAACCATCTTCACCAAGATTCCCTCCCAATCGGAACTCATCCAGCGGATGGTCAATTACGCCGCGATCAACCGTCGGGATGGCGCGTTGGCCCTGGAACAGGAGATATCGAAGGTCAACGACGTATTTTTGGTAAAGTCGCTTCAGATGCTGGTGGACGGCCGCGACTGCGACGAGATCCGCGAGATTATGGAGCTGGAGATCGAGAATCTCAGCGAACGCCATGGCAATGGAAAAAAAATCCTGGAATTTATGGGGGCGGCCGCACCGGCGTTTGGGATGATCGGAACGCTGATCGGTTTGATCCAGATGCTGCGCAGTCTCGAATCGCCAGAATCCATTGGCGCAGGCATGGCCGTAGCGCTGTTGACGACCTTTTATGGGGCTTTCGCGGCCAATCTCATCTTTATTCCTCTGGCGGGAAAATTAGGGATCTACAGTCAAAGTGAAGGCATGGCCCTGGCGATGATCACCGAAGGCGTCTGTGCGATCGCACGCGGAGAAAATCCCACCGCCGTACGCGAGAAAATGCAGGCCTTCCTGTCTCATGGCCGGCGCGAAGAAGTGAAAGCGGAAATCTAATGCCTGCGCGCAAACCCAAATCGGAAGATGAGGGCCCCGGTGCACCGGAATGGATGGTGACTTTCAGTGATTGTATGACACTGTTATTGACGTTTTTTGTGCTGCTGCTGAGTTTTTCGTCTTTTGATGATAATGTGTTTCGAAAACTCAAAGTCCTTTTCGCTGAAGATTTGCCGTCACTGAGCCTGGCGCGATTGAGAGACAAGGACGCGTTTTTAGCTCAACATGTCATCAAACATCAGCAGGAGATCGATCAGGGCAGTGAAAAACCCACGCTCTCCCAGGGCAAGGAAGATCATTTACTCAATGAAACCGAACCGAAGGATTTTCACAACCGAAAGGTGTTTTTAATCGCCTCTGAAAAAATATTCTGGGGCAACGGCTATGTGATATCGATGGACGGCAAGGCCATTCTGAGGCAACTGGCCGATTTTCTCAGTGAGGTCCGCGGCCGAATGGTGGTCAGCGAATACAGCACACGCGGCTCGGATAATATCGGCATGGGCCGCTCACTGGAACTGCTGGATTACCTAAGCGAACATCCGGGACTGGACAAAAGCGAGTTTAGTATTTCCGATGGGGGGATCGTCGCGCCCTCGACCGTCCGCAATACACTGGGCCAGAACTGTGCCCGGGTTACCGAAATTGTACTGCTGGAACGGAGTATTTACAATTGAAACGGGATCACCAGCAAGAATCCTCGGCGAATAAAGTGCCGGCGTACATCGTGACCTTTTCGGACATGGTCACGTTGTTGCTGACCTTTTTTGTGATGCTGCTGACCCTGGCCCAGGTCCAGGATCCCGAACTTTTTCGTGAGGGTCGAGATGCGTTCTGGAGCTCGATTCGCCACATGGGACTGGGCGTGCTTGTCGGCCGACAAATCAGTCCGGATTTTGGAAAGGTGAAGCTGAAATATTATATCGCCGAATCCGATAAGGATTTTGCGGTGCGCAGCATTGATGCCAAACGCGAAGAAATTGAACGGCTCTTTCGTAAAATCAACCGTTCGATGACTACTTTACCATCAACAATCACCGCTCAAAGTGCGACATTGACCGCAACGAATATCCGCTTCGCCCCATCCGAATGGACCCTCGCCCCCCAAGCCGAACAATTTCTTACTGATTTTCTCAACACGCTGCAAACAAGCGGGCAGACCGTTCAGATCTATGTCCTGGGGCTGAGCCGCGAAAGTATCGATGAGAAACAACGATGGATCACATCGGCCAAACGGGCCGCTGCTGTACGCGACTATATTACAGATCATATGCCTCAGGATACGGATTTTTCGGTTTATTGCTGGGGGGCAGGGCCGGGCGGGGTTTGGGCCGGGGAAAACGGCACGGTTGCTGAAAACACACAGATCATGATTGGCGTGCTGCGACAATAGCCGCCGAATTGCCTGTCGGGAAAGTTGACGCCTGTCAAAATATTCGACAGGACCGAATTCGGGACCGGTTTTCACGACCGAAAGAGCGAATTTTCCGTTTGGGCACATGATTTGCACTATTTCATCAAAAAAGGATACCTTGTTGTCAACAACGGCCAAAAAAATCAGTATCTTTACGATTGGGGCCTTTCTGCTGTTGGCGGTATTAAGCTTGAACCGCTCCAGCGGCAAAGACGCCAATACTCCCAATCTCTATCCGCTTAAAAAGAGTTTGCAATCCGGCGGCGATGAGCTCGAACTCAGCCGCGGGGAACTCGTCGTCAAGATGATCGTGGCGACCGGGATCGTAGCCGTGCTCGGCATCGCTGTTGTCTATCTATCGCGTAAAGTACTGCCCGGGATGCACCAAATCTCCGGGCAGCGGGTTCGGGTGGTTGAAACCATCGGATTGGGTCAGCGCCGACGGATTCATTTGCTTCAAATCGATGAAACCGAAATCCTTATCGGCAGCACGGATACCGAGATTAACCGTTTACATGTACTCGAAAACAAACCGTCATTGGAACCTCAAACGGACGAGCCGGGCTAAATGCAGTATAAACCGCATATTCTGATTCTGTTGCTTCTGATGTTATGCGGCAGCCCTCTGTTGTGCTTAGCACAGCAAACGGGGCAAGGGCAATCGACATCCGTTGGAACGATTCCCAGCCCGAACGACTTGTTCAGCGTGGTCAATAAAGCGATGCAGACCGATGCCCAGGCCCGTGACTGGTCCACACCGGTCAAACTCGTGATCATCTTTACCGGCCTGGCCGTCCTGCCGAGCTTGCTGGTTATGATGACATCCTTTACCCGGATTGTTATTGTGCTGTCATTTGTTCGACGGGCACTAACCACCCAGACGATTCCGCCGACGATCGCGATCATGGGACTGGCATTGTTTTTAACCTTTTATACCATGTCCGGGACTTTTTCCAAAATCAACACCCAAAGTGTTCAGCCGTACCTGGCCGACGAAATCTCGTTTCAGACCGCGGGTGTTCGGGCCGCGACCTGTATGAAAGAATTTATGCTGCATCAGTGCCGCGAGTCCGACCTCGAATTATTCGTCGAAATGGCCAAAACACCCGTACCAGCCAACGCGACCGAACTGGGATTGCATATAATCGTACCCGCCTTTGTAATCAGCGAATTCCGGACCGCATTTGAGATCGGCGCGCTGTTGTTTATTCCGTTTTTGCTGATCGATATGATCATTGCCAGTGTACTTCTCAGCGCCGGGATGATGATGCTGCCGCCGGTCATGATCTCCCTGCCCTTTAAACTGATCATCTTTATCCTGGTGGATGGATGGGGCTTGTTGGCGCGAAGTTTGAGTTTGGGATTTTCATAGGATAAATCATGGACGCCAGTTTTGTTCTTTATTTGGGACGCTATACCCTCGAGACGGCATTGCTGATCTCGGCGCCGATCCTGCTGACTTGCATGATCGTCGGTATTATTGTGACGCTTTTTCAGGCCGTCACCAGTATCCGCGATATGACCCTGACGATCGTCCCGAAACTGCTGGCGGTCGGTATTGTCATGCTGATCTTCGGCGGCTGGATGCTGCAGGTCCTGCTGCGTTTTTGCCATGAGATCTTTTCGTATATCCAATACTTTGGAGCATAACGATGCAGATCTGGGGCGAAACGCTGGTTGGTTTTTTCCTCGTGCTTACTCGTGTGTCGGCTTTTTTTCTGGTCGCGCCGGTTTTCAGTTGGAAAAGCATCCCGATGCGGGTTAAAGCGGGCCTGATCCTGCTGCTTTCGATTTTTTTTGCCGGCGGCGTGGCATTCGATCCCGACCAGGGGCCGCAATCGCCGCTGGGAATGGTGTTATGGTTATTCAACGAAGCACTGTACGGGATCGGACTGGGATTGATCGCAATGATCATATTTTCCACTGTCAAACTGGCGGGTCGAATCATCGAACGGCAAATGGGCCTGGCGTTGGCACAGGTGCTTGATCCGTTGACCGGTGAATCCGGCCAGCCGCTCGGCATGCTTATGGAAATGATCTTCATCATCCTGTTTTTAAGTGCCGGCGGGCACCATCTGCTGCTGCGGGTGATCAATCAAAGCTATATATCCTATCCGCCCGGCACACTGGTGCATATCGGTGATTTTTGCAGCGGCATCATCCAGGCCGGATCTGTTTTGCTGATCGCCGGATTGCGGTTGGCCGCCCCGATGCTGGCGGTCTTTCTGATCCTGCTGGTGCTCTTGGCCATACTGGCCCGGATCGCACCGGAAATGAATATTTTGTTCATCTCGCTGCCGTTGCGGGTCGGGATGGGCTTGTTAATGATGATAGTGTTTTTTGGTTTTATTAACGAATTTGTCAAAGAATTCTCAAATTGGATGGGCAAACTCTTGCCGTTGTAATTTTGGCAAAGCGAAACGATTATGGCTGACAAACCTGCTGCAGAACGAACCGAACAACCGACCGCCCGACGGCTCAGCAAGGCCAAAGAAAAGGGACAGCTCCCCCGCAGCCAGGAACTGAGTTCGTTCGTCTGCATTGCAGTCCTGCTGACAGCGCTGGTGCTGATGGCCCCGACGCTGATGCACTGGTTCGAAGATATCTTAAAGAGCGGGCTTAGCGGCGACCGGTCTGTACTCGCCGACCCGGGCGCGTTCACCGGGTTTTTCCGACGGCAGGGGGTCGATTTTCTGCTGTTGATCCTGCCGATCATGGCGGCCCTGTCGGCCGGGGCGATTGTCACCGGCGTGGTCATCAGCGGCGGATTCAATTATACCCCCGGCGCGGTTAAATTTGACCTCGCCGCAATCAGCCCGGGCAGCGGACTGAACAAACTGTTCAATGTGCAATCCATGGTGCGACTTGGCATTTCGATCGTCAAACTCGCCTTTATTATCCTGATCGCATGGTTTTTTCTGCAAACGCGGATCGAAGAACTCGCACGTCTAAGATGGACCTGGTCGATGGGGCTGCTGGCCGGGATTTTGAGTTTGATCTGTGGGTTGGTGATCCGGGTGTGTGTGGGATTGTTAATCATCGGCCTGATCGATATGGTCTTTCAGAAATGGAAACATATCCAGGACCTGAAGATGACAAAGCAGGAAGTCAAGGAGGAACGAAAACAGACGGAAGGCTCGCCCGAGGTGAAAAACCGCATCCGACGGCTGCAATTCGAAGCGGCCCTGCGCCGCATGACCGAAGAAATTCCCAAGGCCGATGTCGTGGTGGTGAACCCCGAACACGTCGCGGTCGCGCTGAAATATGACGCCGAGCAGATGCAGGCGCCTCTGCTGCTGGTCAAAGGGGCCGACCACATGGCCGCTCGCATCCGTGAAATCGCCCGCGCTTACGGCGTGCCGATCATTCGACGGCCGCAACTGGCGAGATCGATCTATGCAACGGTCAAACCCGGCGAACCGATCCCCGAACATCTCTATGCCGCTGTCGCCGAAGTTCTCGCATTGATCTACCGCCTGCGAAAGCAAAAAGCATAAGGTTCAATAATAAACAAACCCAAATCCCGAACCTGCAAGACAATGTGTAACAACGACCGTCCGTCCCGGTTAACCGCCGAACAATACGACATCCGCGGCCGCCGCGAAATCGTTAGCTTATAATACTCCCCAAAAACTGGGCGCATAATTAAGGTGGATTTGTCGCCTGAGACGATAACAGTTTCAGGAGACAAATTATGAAGAAAAAACGACGTAATCACAGTGCCGCATTCAAGGCTAAAGTGGCCCTGGCGGCGATCAAAGGCGATAAAACGATAGCTGAACTGGCCAGCGAGTATGAGGTTCATCCGAATCAGATTACTCAATGAAAAAAAATTGCTCCAAACAAAGCCGGAGGATTTTCCCACTTCGTCCAGCGGGGCCGGCAAATAATGACTTTTTTTCAAGGACGACTGTATATGTTTGCATAAAAGCATAGGTTATCGAAATTTAATAAATTGGTTGAATCATCGACCACTCTGCAGTTTACGCAAAAAATATCATGAAAGCAATATATTG
>CAZFDE010000008.1:0-27590 GCA_964517795.1 uncultured Pirellulales bacterium
AGCCATGCGTTTGAGGGGCATTCGTTAGTGACGATGTAGTCCAGTTCGTCGATGTCGGCGATTTTGTACAGTGCGGGTTTGTCGAATTTGGTGTGGTCGCCGACGAAGATGACCTCGGCCGCACGACGCAGGACGATTTTGGTGAAGCCGACCGTAACCGGGTCGGCGCCGCTGATGCCGGCGTCGATTGCGATATCGTCGGCGCCAGTGAATGCCTTGAATCCGCCGAGTTGTGCGATGGCGGCCTCGGCGCCCGGGCCGACGGTGTCCATGCGTTCGGGCCGGTACTGGCCGCCGATGATGATGACCTTGTGGGCGGGCAGTTCGCCGAGCCGGCTCATCAGGTAGAGCGAATTGGCGATGATCGTCAGATCCTTTTTGTTTTCGAGATGCGGGATGATCTCATAACAGGTCGAGCCGGCCTCGAGGTAGATGACATCGCCGTCCTCGATCAGCGATGCGGCCAGCTTGCCGATGACCTTTTTGGCCTGGAGGTTTCGGGTCTGGCGGTAGCGGACTGAGACGCTGACTTCCGGGGCGGTGAGGACGGCGCCGCCGTAGGTTTTCTTCAGCAGGCCGTTCTTTTCCATGGCCGCCAGGTCGCGGCGGATGGTTACCTCGGTTACGCCCAGTTCGTCGGCGATATCCTTGACGTAGATCCGGCCGTTCGTGTTCATGTGGTCCAAAATCCGTTTATGACGAAGTTCCGCGGCGATTCCCATGAAATTGACCCTTTCGGTTTAAGAAAAACAAAAGCTCAGGAATAATCAACAACGAACATTGTAACCAAAGTGAATTGGTTTAGCAAGAAAAAAATGTTCGTTCGGTTACGATTCTGTTCTTATGTGAATAAATCGGCGTTTTTCAGTGCTATTTTTGATTGTTTATTTGGAGGCGATTTGCTATTATTACTCACACTGACCCTTGGGCCAGTTTGAGAAGCAAAAGGTTAAACGTATAAAGTTAAAACTGCGGTATCCGCCAAAGGCGGATGGTTTTTTTATTAAGACGTGGTTGCGGAGATAACTGGTAGAAACAATAAATGAAGATTA
This sequence comes from uncultured Pirellulales bacterium, assembly GCA_964517795.1. Lineage (GTDB taxonomy): Bacteria > Planctomycetota > Phycisphaerae > Sedimentisphaerales > Anaerobacaceae > CAZFDE01. The sequence goes on from CAZFDE010000008.1 coordinate 1,053, forward strand.
ACATTTAGTATTAGGAAGGAAAACGTATGGATTTTTGTATCGAAGATACCCGAACCAAGAAGCTGCCCGGCTTGAAAGAGCTGATTAAAGACGAAATTATTACACTTGATCAGGCCAAAGACTGGCTGCGGACGATTTATGAGATTCGCTTTTTCGAGGAAAAGGTGTTTGACCTGCTGGGTCAAAATATCATCAAGGGGGCTTCGCATCTTTACGCGGGTGAAGAGGCTGTCGCGGTTGGCGCGATTGCGGCGATCGATCGCGGCGATGTGATCGGTTCGACGCACCGCGGGCACGGTCACTGCGGTGCGATCGGTAATAAGTACGCCGACAGTGAAGCGGATCGCCAGAAGCACTGGTACCAGATGATGGCCGAGCTGATGGGCAAGGAAACCGGTTACTGCAAGGGCCGCGGCGGTTCGATGCATATCGCCGAAGTGGAGAAGTGCAACAATCTCGGCTCGACCGGTATCGTCGGCGGTAACCAGCCCCCGGCCGTCGGTGCGGCGTTAGCGGAAAAATATAAAAAGACCGGCAAGATCGTGCTTTCGTTTTTCGGTGACGGCTCGACCAATACCGGGACATTCCACGAATCGCTGAACATGGCGACCGCGCTGCATGTGCCGGTGGTTGCGATTGTGGAAAATAACCTTTACGGGATGAGCGTGCCGTTTTCCGGCAGCGAGATTGACGGGACGCTGAAGGCCAGTAATATTACCGATATCGCCGAGCGGGCGTATGCGTATAATATGCCGGCGATGATTGTGGACGGGCAGGATGTGGTGGCGGTTTATCTGGCCGTGCATTCGGTCGCCCAGTATGCCCGGACAGACAGTCAGCCGGTGATGGTCGAGGCCAAGACGTATCGGTGGTACGGGCACAGCCGCAGCGATCCACGGGCCTATCGTACCAAGGAAGAGGAGAAGGCATGGCATGATCGCGATCCGATCACGGTATTGCGCAAACGGTTTACCGATGATAAACTGCTCAGTGAGAAAGAGCTTGATCAGATCAAGGATACGGCGTTCAAGACGATCGAAGATGCGACGCAGTTCGGGATCGACAGCCCGTGGCCGGATCCGAAGGATTTGGCTAAGGATGTTTATGTCGAGGAAAGTTATCCGGCCGACTTGGTTGAGAAGGAAAAAGAAACGGCCAGGAAGGCATTGCAAGCGACCAAGGCGTTTGATGATGCCTTTAATGCGTCACAAGCCGCTACCAAGAAAGAAAAAACAGATCAGGCCAAGACCGTCGTGCAGTCGCAGTTCAATATGGATGTGTTGACGATGGGGCAGTCGATTGCCCAGGCGCAAGGCGATGAGCTGCGCCGCGATGAGAATGTGTTTATCATGGGCGAGGACGTCGGGCTTTACGGCGGGGCATACCAGGCGACACGCGGGTTGCTGGCGGAGTTCGGAACCAAACGTGTGATCGATACGGCGATTTCCGAGGCGGCGATCGCCGGTTCGGCGGTCGGGGCGGCGCTTCGCGGACTGCGGCCGGTTGCCGAGATTATGTATGTTGACTTTCTGACGATCGCGATGGACCAGTTGGTTCATGTGGGGGCGTATAACCGGTATATGTTCGGCGGCAAGGCGAAAGTGCCGATGGTGCTTCGGACCGAAGGCGGTGTGGGGCGGTGTATCGCGGCGCACCATTCCGAATCATTAGAGGCGTGGGTAATGCATACGCCGGGGCTGTATGTGGTGATGCCGTCAACGCCGTACGATGCCAAGGGGCTCTTGAAGGCCGCGATCCGCAGCGATAATCCGGTGGTATTTATCGAGCACAAGGCCACTTACGGCCAACTCGGTGCGGTGCCGACGGACGATTATATTATTCCGCTGGGTGTTGCCGATATCAAGCGCGAAGGTTCGGATGTAACGATTGTCAGCTACAGCCGTATGGCGATGTGGGCTTTGCAGGCGGCCGAGATTCTCGCTCAGGATGGGATTAACGCCGAGGTGATCGACCTGCGGACGCTCAAGCCGATGGACATCGATACGATCGCCAAGTCGGTTCAGAAGACCGGCAACCTGGTGACTGTCAGCGAAGGTTTCTGTACGTGCGGCGTGGGGCGGGAGATTAGCGGTAAATTGATGGAATACACGTTTGAGGACGGCAGCACCGGTTTCGATTATCTCGATGCGGCGCCGGTGAATATGGCGGCCGCGGATGTGCCGCCGCCGATGAGCGAACCGCTGGAGTTGGCCAGTATTCCCAGTGTGGATCGTATTGTTGCGACCGTGAAAGGGATGTTGGGTTAATCATTAAACGTAAAATCTTAGAAAACAGGAAATAACCGTATGGCAACAGAAGTGAAATTACCACAGTTAGGTCAAACGATGGAAGAAGGCACGATCGTCAACTGGCTTGTGAAGGTTGACGATGAGGTGAAAAAGGGTCAGGTGCTCTGCGAGGTCGAGACCGATAAGGCGACGTTGGAGATGGAATCCCCGGCGGAAGGTTTTGTCAAGCAGCTTGCCGTCAAGGCGGGCACAACTGTTTCGGTAGGGCAGTTGATCGTGATTCTGGGCGGCAAGGACGAAGATGTTGCGGCCGCACCGACACCGGCGACCGAAGAACAGGCACCGGCCACGGCTCAAACGCCCGCTGCGGCTGATTCACCAGCGGCACAAGCAGCTCCGGCAGGCGGGGCGGCTGTATCTGCGGGTTCGTTACCTGCCGATTTTCAGGCGGTTAAGCTGCCGCAGTTGGGCCAGACGATGGAAGAAGGAACGATTGTGAACTGGCTGGTCAAAGACGGCGATGAGGTCAAGAAGGGCCAGGTGCTTTGCGAGGTGGAAACGGACAAGGCAACGTTGGAGATGGAATCACCGGCGGAAGGTTTTGTTAAAGCGCTTATCGCAGAGACCGGCCAGACGGTTCCGGTCGGTAACGAGATTATCGTATTGGGTCCGAAGGATAAGGACCTGCCCGAAGGGGCATTGGTATCGCAACAGGCTCCGTCTTCTGCGCCGCAACCGGCTCCGACAGAAACTCAAACGCAGCCGGCGGCTGCACCGGCATCGAAAGCGCCTGCATCAAGTTCGAAAAAAGTCAAAGCATCACCGCGTGCCAAGAAACTGGCCAAGCAGCTCGGCGTTGACCTTTCGGTTGTAACCGGCAGCGGCCCGGGTGGGCGGATTACCGAAGATGATGTGAAAAATGCATCTCACGGTGCACCGGCCAAGGGCGGCGAAGCGGTCGTTCCACATGCGGACGTGAAACTCGGTGACGTCGTTAAGGTCAATCGGCTTCAGAAGATTACCGCGGAAAAAATGCTTAAGTCCAAGCATGAGATTCCCTGCTTTTATCTGAATGTTCAGGTCGATATGACGGATCTGGTTGGTTTTCGTGCCAAGCTAAACGAGACCAGTGATGTGAAAGTGTCGTTCCATGATTTTCTGCTCAAGGCGGTCGCGATCGCATTGGAGAAATTCCCGATCATGACCGGTCAGCTTGACGGCGATGTGATTCGCTTAGCGGACAGCATTAATATCGGTTTGGCGATCTCGGTACCGGATGGACTGGTTGCGCCAATCGTTAAAGATCTCAATAAAAAGGATGTCAAGCAAATTGCCCGCGACAGCAAGGCCCTGATCGAAAAGGCACGCAACAATCGTCTTGCGCCGACCGATCTGGAAGGCGGCTGTACAACCATCAGCAATTTGGGTTCATTTGGCGTTGAATCGTTTATTCCGGTCGTTGTACCCGGTCAAACCACGATCCTGGGTGTCGGCCAGATCAAGGAAGTCTGCGTGCCGGAAGTGCGAAAGATCGAGATTCGCAAAATGATGAATCTGACGCTGTCGGTAGATCACAAAGTCGCCAACGGGGCCTATGCCGCCGAGTTCCTCGATTTCGTTCGGAAAAACCTGGAAAACACGGACACGTTCAGTTAAGATGTTCGGTGGTTTGTTTTTCAGATAATTCGATTAATTTCAGGAGTATATCATGGCTAAGAGAAGTGCTGCAACGCTTTTGCCGAAAATTGCAAAAGCGACACCGAAAGTCCCCGTCATTGGCGTATTTGCGACATCCGATCCGCGGATCGACGAACAAAGTCGCAAACGCTGTCAAAATATCGTGAAAATGACCGCCGGCCGCATCAATGGTGCGGTGGTCCTGCCGGATAAGACCCCGGTTCCGGTGGTTTATTCGGATATGCTGGTTGACGGCGAAGCGCAGGCCGATATCGTTGCCCAGCAGTTTCGCAATGCCGGCGTCAATATTCTGGTTTGTGTTCCGGATACATGGGCGTTTCCGCAACTGACAACGATCTCACTGCTGCAGCAATTTCCGGATGACACGCCGATCAATATCACCTGCGGCAACAGCGGGCCCAAGCCGGGCGTGGTTTATGCCCACGCGCTCAATGGTGCGATCAGCCAGTACGGCCGCATGGTCGCGTTGAATGTCGGCAACTGGCCGGATACCGGATCGAATCCGAAAATGAGTGAGAAGACCGAACTGGCACTGATCGATTGGTGCTATGCGGCAGTTACAGCCGTGGCGATTCGCGGCCGACGTGTTGTGATCTTAGGTCACGATTCGATGGGGATGGAAACCGCGCTGGCCCATATCCTGCCGACGCGAAACACCTTCGGCCTGGAGATTACCCGGCTGGATATGAAGCTGCTGGCCGATATGCTCAATAAGAAAGCCTATAACGCCCGCGAACTGAAAAGCCTTCGCGGCTGGATCGATAAATATGTCGGCAAGCGTGTCGAACTGCGCGACGAGGCCGACAGCGAACGATTTAATATGTCGCTTGCGATGTACCTGATCGTTCGCGATTTGATGAACGATCTCAATGCCATCGGCGGCGGGTTTATGAGTCAGCTCGAATGGGGTTCGGATCCGCGCGGGATTCCACTGCCGGTTGCCGATGTAATGGAATCGTTCTTTAACAGCAGCTTCGATCACAAAGGCAAAAAAGCCCCCATGCCGTATGCGACCGAAGCCGATGTGCAGGGACTGTTGACGATGCTGTTTATGACGTATCTTTCCGGCGGTAATCCGCCGCTTTTTATGGACTTCCGCAAAGTCTGGGAGGCGTGGGAAATCCAGGAACTGGCCCAGAAGCTCGGGGTCAAAGGATTGGATAAGAAAGCCGACTGGTATAATAAGGGACTGGTCGATGGCGACAATTCCGGCAGTGCCTCGTTTAACTGGGCGGCCGAACCGGGTGCATCGGTCAAGCAGATTATGAACGCTGTTTCGATGCCGCTGGCCGATGAGTTTTACTTCCCCGGCGGCGGCAATTCGGTGACCTTCATGACGCCGGCGGGTGTCGAAGGGATTGCCGCGCGGATGGCGTTCAGCAGTACGACGGGGTTATTCAGTATGATCTGGGACGAGGCCCATACGACCAGCGTTCCGCAGGAGTTGGGCAAGGCGATGTGCGATCTGACGACACCGACCTGGCCGCATACATTTGTGGTGCCGAAATATGCCTCAATGACCGAATATAAACAGTATCCGCCCGCCAATCATTTCCACATGACGTGGAACCTGCCGGTGGCTCGGCTTCAGTACTGGATGGACATGACCGGTGTGCTGAGCGTGGCGCCGTGGGCGGCCCGACCGAAGTTCATCGAGGGAACTGACCGACCGCAACCGCTGATTCACCTGATTAATGGCGGCGAAGATAATTTCAAAATCCTTCGTGCCAAGCGATAAATTGAACACCTAAAAGAAAGGACTTTAAACGTGAAGCCGAGAGAACGTGTTCTGGCGGCATTTAATCATGAGGAACCGGATATCGTCCCGGTCTGGTGCGGCAGCTCCGATGAGTTCTGGGCCAAGTCCAAAGCCGAACTTGGGCTGGATGATGAGGGACTGCGGCTGCGATTCGGCGACGATTTTCGCCGCGTAACCGCCGGCTATTGCGGGCCGGAATTTGAATTGTCCGAAGGGGCTCACTGTCGCACGCCGTTTGGTGTTGAGCGGGATGGTCTGGGTTACGGTCAGCCGATGTCGCATCCACTGGCCAATGCAACATTGACCGATGTACACGAGTATCCCTGGCCGGATCCCGCGTGGGTTGATGTGTCGAACATCAAGGCCGATGCCGAAAAGTATAACGATACTTATGCCATTCTCGGTGGCGACTGGTCGCCGTTCTGGCATGATGCGATTGATCTGATGGGGATGGAAAATCTGTATATGAAGATGTTCGACGACCCGGCGCTGGTCGATGCGGTGTTCAAATATATGGTGGATTATTATTTCGAGTCCAGCCGGCGGATTTTCGATGCGGCCGACGGGACGATCGATATCTTTTTCATCGGTAACGATTTGGGTTCGCAAAATGGGCCGTTATTGGGCATCGACCTGTTCGATCGATTTGTCCTGCCGCATTTGAAGCGTTTGATCGATCTGGGCCATTCGTATGGGATGAAGGTGCAGCTTCACTGTTGCGGCGGATTTGCACCGCTGATCCCGACGATGATTGATGCCGGACTGGATTCACTGCATGCGGTACAGCCGTCCTGTTTCGGGATGGACCTGAAACTGCTGAAAAAGCAATTCGGGAACAAGATCGTTTTTAACGGAGCGATTGATTCGCACCATGTTCTGATCGAAGGGACGGCGGATCATGTTCGCGAAAAGACCAAAGAAGTGCTGGATATCATGATGCCGGGCGGCGGGTATGTGGCGGGTGCCAGTCACGATACAATCCTTGAGGAGACACCGGTAGAGAATATTCTAACGATGTTTGATACGGTCCGTGAATATGGTCGTTACAACAAATCGGCCGGACGGCCATTTTGAAATTAGAATAGCTGCGCAAATGGATAGTCGGGAGTGTGTTTTTATGTCTGGATTCCCGTTTTCACGGGAATGACATATATTTGAGCAAAACAGGAAAGCGTTATGGAAAACGGTTTGAATATTGCCCCGGTCGATATGTGGATCATTATCCTGTATCTGGTGGGGATAGTTGCCATCGGCTGTTATGCCGGATTTCGCCAACGAAAGACCGCTGAAGGCAGCAGTTATTTTCTGGCCGGGAAAAGTCTGACCTGGCCGGTCATTGGGCTGGCCCTGTTTTCGACGAACATCTCAACGGTGCATCTGGTCAGCCTCGCCGAAGAAGGCTACACCAACGGTCTGGCCTATGGGAATTTCGAATGGATGGCGGCATTTTTGCTGATTATTCTGGCATTATTTTTTGCCCCATTTTATCTTCGGGCCAGAGTGGCCACACTGCCGGATTTTCTGGAAAAACGATACAGCCGCATTTGCCGGGACTGGTTGGCATTTATTTCAATCATTTCGGCGATTGTAATTCATATCGGATTTTCACTATATGCCGGTGCGGTTGTTCTTGAGGGGATGTTTAACATTGATATTCGAACCAGTATTATCTCAATTTCTCTATTGACCGGTCTGTACACGATTATTGGCGGATTACTGGCGGTTGTTGTCACGGAATCGATCCAAACGGTCATTTTAGTGGGTGGAGCGATATGCGTTACGGTAATCGGACTACATCATATCGGGGGATGGTCAGGCCTGACAGAAAGTGTCGAGCCGGCGAAAATGACCATTTTGCGTTCAAAGAGTGAGTTGCCTCAGTTGCCTTGGTATTCAGTTTTTCTGGGGTATCCGGTCATCGGTCTATGGTACTGGTGTGCGGACCAGACGATTGTTCAGCGTGTGCTCGGCGCCAAAGATGAAAATCATGCGCGGGTTGGGCCGTTGTTTGCCGGCTTTATCAAGATTCTACCGGTTTTTATTTTTGTGATGCCCGGTTTGATCTGTCTGGGACTAATCAATCAAGGCAAGCTGCCGAATGAACTGACGGATTCGGCCAATACATACGCTTTTTTGATTACCAATTTGCTGCCGGTTGGTTTGAAAGGGGTCGTCGCGGCGGCATTGCTGGCAGCGTTGATGAGTACGGTTTCCGGGGCTTTAAATTCTGTTGCAACCCTGTTTAGTTACGATATTGTTCGCCGCTGGCGGCCACTAACCACAGAGAAAGGCCTGGTTTGGATTGGGCGAGTAGCGACCTTTACTGGTATGGTGTTCGCCATTATCTGGTCATTTTTCATCGGTCACTTCCCTTCGATCTTTCAGGGGATTGTCGCCGTGATTTGTTATATTGCCCCGCCGATCACGGCAGTGTTTATATTCGGTGTATTCTGGAAACGGACGGGTTCCAAGGCTGCATTTATAACACTCGTTTTCGGTTTTATCCTGGGAGTGATCGTGTTTTTCCTGGATTGGTATAAAGATTCTACTGGCTGGGAAATTCCGTCGATGATATCGACATTCGGATTATTTGTGATCTGTTCGATTGTTTTAATCATTGGTTCGTTGATTTGGCCGCATCAACATACTGCCGAGAGTGAAAAACTCGTATGGAAGAATCCGATGGCGGCCCTGTCCGATGCGGGCTGGAAGGGGATCGGTAATTATAAGCTGCTTTCGGGCGTATTGTTTGTTGTGATGATCATTCTGTATGTGATGTTCAGTTAGAAAGGGACAGCGATGCATAAAAAGTTTTTGCTTGGTTTAATCATTGTTGGGGCTATGATCTTTGTCTTCGGCTGCGGGCAACAACGGCAGGTAAAGCGATTCGGATCGGTCATCGGTCTAAAAGAAGATCAGATCGAGGCGTATAAAGATCTTCATTCCAATACGTGGCCGGGGGTGCTCAAGCGGATTAGAGAGTGCAATATTCGAAACTATTCGATCTACCTGACGCAGTTCGACAACGGCAATTACTATCTGTTCGGGTATTTCGAATATGTCGGCGATGATTTTGAGGCAGATATGCAAAAGATGGCCGACGATCCGGTGACGCAGGACTGGTGGAAACATACCAACCCGATGCAGATTCCGCTGGAAAGTCGCGCCGAAGGCGATTGGTGGAAACCGATGGAAGAAGTATTCCATACGGATTAACACTTACACCAGAAAACGTTCACTTACTTTAAAAAGGTTATGATGATGAATTCGAAAGAACGAATGCTTTGTGCATTGAATAAGCAAAAGCCGGATCGGCTGCCTGTGACGATCCATCAATGGCAGCAGTGGCACTTGGATAATTATATGGATGGTATGAGCGTGCTGGATGCCTTTAAGGCGACCGGTCTGGATGCGGCCGTTCAGTATTTTGAGCTGATGGGTCAGTTCTGGGTGCCCGATGCCGATAAACATCGCATCGAAACCGATGACTGGCGAGATGAAGTTGAGGTCATACGTGACGATCCCGATGATCGGTTGGTTCACCACACGATTGTTACGCCCAAAGGCAAGCTGACGTACAAAACCGGCGCCAATCGCAAGACGACATGGATTACCGAATACCTGATCAAAAAGCATGAGGATATTGAGCTGATCGATAAGTACATGCCGGTTGCCAAGCTTGATAAACAGCAGGTGGCGGCCGCGTATGATGAATTGGGTGATGACGGGATCCTTCGGGGATTTGTCTGGGGCGATCAGGCGGGCTGCTGGCAGCATGCGTGCTGTCTGATGGATGCGCAGGAATTGATCTATGAGTCAATGGACCACCCCGAGTGGGTGCATCAGCTTCTGGAAATTCTGCTGAAGAAGAAATTGCAGTTTATCGAGGAATCGCTCGTTGGGGCGAAATTCGATTTGATCGAGACAGGCGGCGGGGCCAGTTCGGATACCCTGATCTCGCCGAAAATGCACGAGGAATTCTGTATGCCGTACGACCGCCGGATGCATCGGGCACTGCATGAGGCCGGGCATATTTCGACCTATCATACCTGTGGCGGGATGATGCATATCCTCGATCTGATCATTCAAAACGAAACCGATGCCTCCGAAACGCTTTCGCCGCCCGGGGTCGGCGGCAATATCGCCGAGCCGCAAAAAGTGCGCGAAAAATTTGCCGGCAAGGTCGCGATGATCGGCGGGATGGATCAGTTTCATTACCTGACAGACGGTTCGCCGGAGCAGATCCACAAAGAAGTGCAGCGGCTGTTTGAGGGGTTCGGCAAGGACGGCGGGTACATCTGTGCGGCCTCGGATCATTTCTTCGATGCGCCGGTGGAAAATCTCAAGGCATTTGCCCAGGCCGGCAAGGCGTGTGTGTATTAACAGATGAGATACGCTCGAACGATTTTTTGTCTGTTAGCCGCGTGGCTTTTTTGTTGTTGCGCAGTTAATGCAAAACCCCTGAAGGAGATTTCGCTCAAGCAATGTATGCCGGAAATTCGCGATTACAGTCTTCTGTGGTGGGCGTATGGTTTTCCGGCTCCCGCTGAGCAGGGTAAGCGGATTTTCTGTATTCGCACCGGCCATTTCGGGCTGGCGTTTGATGTCGAAAGCGTTCAGGTCAAAAACCTTGGTATGATGGATGAATCCGTCGCTTATGAACAGGCGGCGCTTCAGGAAACCGCTGATATATTGAAGCTGCCAGAGTCATCGCTTGATTTAAGTGTAACCGTTGACGGTAAGGTCTATCGATGTATAAGACAGGCCGGCCAAATGGACCTTGAGCGGCGAAAGGATATCCCTTATCGCATTATCGACAGCGGCCGGTATGTCCAGCGGTTTGATATTCTCGATCTGGTGTTTGAGGATGCCAACGGCCATCGGCTCAATGCCGATACGCGGATTGAATTAGTCGCGTGGCCGCAGTCGCTTAGTATTATGCTGGAGGTCAGGCCCAAAGAAGACCTGCCGAATGCCGGTATCGATATTAAGGTCAAGGCGAACGGTTTGAATGTTGCTCAAACGCCGTCTGCGCAAAAGAGGTTGTTTGAAAAATCGCAGGTTCAAACTGCTTTCATTACGCTTTCGACGGAATGTGAAGCGGTGAACACATGTGCCCCGGAGAATATTCGTGTTGAACATGTCAAAACCAATATGAAACTTGATTCAAAGCAGGCACCTTTTTTCAATTGCTGTAAAGTCGATGTTCCCATGGTTGATTTCAAAGCACCGGAGAATCATGACTATCTGGAGCGGGTGAAAGTTAAGCTCGAAAATCCCTCATCCAAACCGAAGCTTTTGCCGTTGTTTTTCGATGCCAATTATGTAACCACCGGCAGTGTCGCCGTTTTGCGGGACAGCAATGGGTTCCCCTGCGGCATACCGGTGCAGATTTCCAAAAACTGGCACATCCGTAAAGATGTCGAGATATTGTATGCGGATTACTGGACACACGCTTATACGTTGTTGCGGATCCCGGCCCGATCATCGGTTGCGTTCGAATACGATTATATCACCGGCTATTGGGGAAAACTGCCGGCCGTGTCGCATTCGCAGCTTTGCCTGATCGGCTGGGGCGGCCATCAGCTCTGGGACCAGGTCGGGATCGGCAATTGGGGCGAATCGATCTGCTACGATCCGGAGGTGAACCTGCGGCGGTCGATGATCGATGATATGCGGCCGCTGATGGTCTGGGCCAAGGGAGAGGGGCCAAAACGAAAATGGCATTGGACAAATAATGTGGGCGGGGCGGATTTTCTGGTCTATTACGACGATCAGAATAATCTTCAGCCGCTGCGGGGCGTCAAAACCTCATATCAATGGTACGGACCGAATCTGGCCAAGGTAACATATACCGGAAAGACTGCCGATGGCCGCATGAACGTAAACATAACCGTTTTATCCCCGCGGTGTGACGATCTGAACCGAAGTTATCATTATATTCGATACGATGTGCTCAAGCCGACACCGTTTAAGCGGCTGGCGTTTTATCAGCTTAATGCCGACCGCTATGCCGATCTGTTTAGCGAGGAACTGGCGATCGGCAATACTGAGGGAGTGATTAAACAGTTCGATGTCAGCCGGGGCGGCAATCGATATTATCATCGGGATATTGTCTGCGAGGGTAAATCGCCGTGGTTTTCGATGCACAAGACGACGACGATTACGGCGAATCATGGCGGGCCGCTGGCCAACAAGGGGCTGGTGATCCGCGCGTGGAAGGCCCGGTTCGGCAGCAAAGAAATACGATATCCGACTGCTGCCGTGTATGGTACGTCATGGGGCAAGCCGAATGCTGTTTTGGAAATTGGACCGCCGTCGGATATCAATGCACTTGTGCCGGGTGATTATGTCGAGATGCTGGTGGAAGTGATGGTCGTGCCGCAGTTTGCCGAGGACTATTACGGCCCGAACCTGAATCTGAAAAAGTCGCTCCAAACGGGTGAGGATACCTACAAGCCGATCCTGCGGCACGCACGGGGTAATTGCTTCGATGTCAGGGTTTCGAAGGGCTCATTGCAAAATGCATATCCGATTGTGATCGAAGTCGATAAAAATCAAACGGCTCGATTTGAATTGACCGGCGGATTGGCCTATGTGCCGGTGACATTTACAGGGCTGGCAGATTATAAAACGTATCGATTGAGTAAGATTGTTGACGATACGAAAGAGCCGGTCGATCAGGGGCGTTACGGTAACGATTACTGGCAGGCCGATTACGATCAGCAGTTCAAAAGATGGTCGATCACGTACAACATCGATCTCGACACACCGGACGATAAGCCCGCACCAAGCCGATGGGTGTTTGAAAAAATAGATTAACCCGCCTGTTTTTCGGTAGCCTTGGATTTGGCCAACTGGTCCACAGCGACCGCCAGGATAATGATCAGGCCGATTACGATCAACTGGGCGTTCGTGGATATGCCTAATAGCGTGCAGCCGTTTCGCAAAAAACTGATCAAGAGCGTCCCGACGATTGTGCCGATAATGGTTCCCTGCCCGCCGGAAAGACTTGCACCGCCGATAACGACCGCCGCAATAACATCGAGTTCGGCGCCGATTCCTGCTGTCGGCTGAGCGGATACGGTGCGGCTGGTCTGGATCATCGAGGCAACTCCGACTAAAATGCCGGTGAAGGTATAGATCCATATGAGATTTCGGTTGACATTAATACCGGCATGAAAAGCGGCCTCACGATTGGAACCGATGGCGTAAGTGTAACGGCCCAGTCGGGTGTGTCGCAGGATAAACATCGCCAGCAGGATGATCGCCAGAAAGATAATGATCGATATGGGCATAATTGATACTTTACCCTCACCAAGATAGCGGAACGATGGGACATTGACCGGCTGGCCGTCTTTCATCACCAACGCGATCCCGCGGAAAAAACTCATGGTCCCGAGTGTGACAATAAACGGCTGCAACTTCAGGCTGGTGATGGTAAAGCCGTTGATAAAGCCGAATACCGCGCCGGAGAGTATCCCTGCGATGATGCCGTACCACAGCGAAATGCCGGTCGGGTCACTGCCGCCGAAGGTCGTCATGACCGAAGCGCCGATCATCCCGCACAGGGCGAGCATCGAGCCGACGCTCAGGTCGATCCCCGCGGAGATGATAACCATCGTCATGCCGATCGAGATGATTCCGTAGATACTGGAGCGGCGAAAGACATTCAGAAAATTGTCCCAGGTCAGAAAGCTTTCCGGTTTGAGTGCACTGAGGATACAGATGATCAGGATCAAGCTGCCGAACGGCAGCAATTGTCGCGTGAATTTGTTCATATCAATCCTCCACAGCCGCCAGGTGCATCACCTGGTCTTCGTTGGTTTTGTTAGTGACTAAATTGCCGACGAGCTTGCCTCGCCGCATTACTAAAATTCGATCGGTAATGCCGAACAGTTCCGGCAGCTCAGACGAGATAAATAAAATGGCTTTGCCTCGAGCGGCTAAAGCGTTGAGCAGTTCATAGACATCTTTTTTCGCTCCGACATCGATACCGCGGGTCGGCTCGTCGAAGATCATGAATTTCGATTCTGCCAGCAGCCATCGGGCGATCAGCAGTTTCTGCTGGTTGCCGCCTGAGAGCGATGACGCCGGCGCTTCGGAGCTTGACCATTTGACGGCCATTTTCGAGGCGTATTCGGCTGCGATCTGCCGTTCTTTGCCCGGCCGGATGAGATATTTCATGCCGATCTGTTCGAGGCTAGCTAATGTGACATTCCAGCCGCAGGGCAGATTCAGGCACAGGCCGGTGCGTTTGCGGTCTTCGGTCAATAGGGCGATCCCGTTACGGATTGCATCGCCGGGGGAATTAATTTTTATCTTTTGGTCATCCAGCAGGATCTCACCGGAAGCATTTTTATCCACCCCAAAGATGGCCTCGGCAATCTCGGTTCGACCGGCGCCGACCAGCCCGGCCATGCCGACGATCTCGCCGCGGCAAATCTGAAAAGTGACCGGCTCTTTAGTTTTCGATGATTGCAGATTTTTGACTTCGATGCACACCGGGCCGATTTCGACCTGTCTTGACGGATAGAATTCCTTTAATTCGCGGCCGATCATATGATGGACGATCTGCGGGATATCCAGTTTGGCCGCCTGTTCGCAGTGTACGACTTTCCCATCTCTAAGGACCGTGATATCGTCGGCCAGGTCAACGACTTCCTCCAGCCGGTGCGAAATGTAAATGATCGAAAAGCCCATGGAACGCAGATTGCGGACATCTTCAAACAGCTTTGCAGCCTCGGCTTCACTGAGCGACGAGGTCGGCTCGTCCATGACGATGATCGAGGCATTTCGGGCGAGGGCCTTGATGATCTCGACGACTTGGCACTGGCCGGTGGGCAGATCGGAAACCACCGCATCCGGTCGAACATCGAAATGATACTGCGACGACAAGGCCCGGGTTTTTTTGGCCATTTCTTTGTGATTGACCATAAACGGGAACATGCCTCTGGGTTCATTGCCCAAAAAGATGTTTTCCGCGACGGTCAGCTCCTCAGCCAGGTCCAGATCCTGATAGATCATCGAAACGCCTGCATCAAGGGCCTGCTGCGGTTTTTCGAACGTATATTTTTTTCCGTGGATTTCAAGTTCGCCGCTGTCGGGCTTATGAACGCCGGCCAGTACTTTCATCAGGGTCGATTTTCCGGCTCCATTTTCGCCGACCAGGGCGTGCACGGTGCCTTTGCGAACGGTAAAGGTTACATCCTGAAGTGCCTGGACCGGGCCGAAGCGTTTGCTGATACCGGTCATGCGAAGGGCAATTGCTTTGGCTGCGTTATCGGCGGCAGCAATCATTTACTTGAGCAGCTCCTGAATTTCAGGGGTATTGAGATTTTCCATGGTCACCAAAGCCACACCGGTATCGATCTTCTCAGGAACCGATTCACCGTTAATATGAGCCACAACGATCTTGACTCCCTCGTAGCCCATTTTGTAGGGGTTTTGCACGACCAGTGCATTGACATTACCGGCTTTCAGCCCTTCGATCAAGAGTTCGCCCGCATCAAAACCGATCATTTTGATCTGTCCGGCCTTGCCCTGACTTTGCAGCGCCCGCAGTGCGCCGACGGAGGTCGATTCGTTGCAGGCGAACAGGCCGTCAAGTTCGGGATTTTTGGTTAGCAAGTCTTCGGTCGCCTGAAGTGAGGTCTCGACGGTATCCATCCCATATTTGGTGTCCACGATCTTGATATCGGGAAATTCTTTGTTGATGGTATCGATGAAGCCGTTTTCGCGTTTGGTAGTCGAGGCCGAACCGGGGGCGTATTTGACGACGATGATATTGCCTTTGCCATTGAGGATTTCGCCCATGCGACGAGCCGCGATGACGCCGCCCTGATAATTGTCCGTGGCGACGAACGATACATATTGATCTGTGCTGATACCCGAATCGATGATCACACAGGGGATTTCTTTTTTATGGAGTTCCTCCACCATCGGCACCAGTGCTTCACTATCCAACGGAGCCAAAACGACTCCGGAGACCCGCTGAACGATAAAATCTTCGATGATCTGGATCTGCTGGGTGCGGGCGCTTTCGCGTTCGGGACCTTTCCAGAGGATGTTGACGCCGAGTTCTTCGCCGGCCTTATCGGCCCCGGCATGGATCGCTTTCCAGAAGCTGTGGGTCAGACCTTTGGGGATCACCGCGATCTGTAAGGTTTCGGACTGGTTTTGTTTTCGCATCACCCCGATCCCGATGAAAACTGCAACCAATACCACAAAAATGATCACAACGATTAGATTCTGCTTATTCATCGTGCTGCCTTTCCATTATTAAATTACAGGTTTTCCTGTACGTATTTGACTGCATTGGTAAAAATGCTGATGCCCTCAGCGTCCTGTTGGTCTTTGTTCCGTGTCCAGCGGGGATGCTGTGTATGTAAAATAAAGCGTTCCGGGTGCGGCATCAGCCCGAGGACTCTTCCGGTTTTGTCGGTCAGGCCCGCGATGGATTCGGTCGAGCCGTTCGGATTAACCGGATAGGCGCCTTCGCAACCGTTCTGATCGACATATCGAAATGCGATATAGCCGTCTGATTTCAAGTGCTCGAGAACATCTGAATTTTTACAGACGACTTTCCCTTCGCCGTGGGCGATCGGCAGATAGATTTGCCTGTCTTTTTCGATAAACACGCAGCGTTCGCTCTGCGGGGCCAGATACACCCAGCGATCCTCGAATTTGCCGCTGTCGTTGTTGGTGATCGTTACATTTTCGTTATTGAAGTCCCCGTTGAGACCGGGCAGGATACCGGTTTTGACCAATACCTGAAAACCATTGCATATCCCCAGGACGAGCTTGCCGTCGTCGATAAATGTTCGGATGGCATCGCGCAGGTGGTGCAGTATCTGGTTACTGAGGATTTTTCCGGCCGCCACATCGTCGCCGTAGCTGAAGCCGCCGGGAAAGACCATGATCTGGAAGCTGTCCAGATACGATGGATTCTCGACCAGGCGATTAATATGAATGCGCTCGGCCGATGCCCCGGCCTGTTCCAGCGCGAACTGTGTTTCCATATCACAATTAATTCCTGCGGCTCGAAGTACGATTGCTTTTATATCTGTCATGTCAACCTCTGTCACTCCATTACCAGTTGAATGTTTTCTGCCACGCGGCTTTCAGTTTGTCCAGGTCCTGTTCGATGATGTTCTGTCCTTTTTGCGATGTGATGAGCAGTTTGCCGTGTCCGGTGACCTTGCCGATGCGGCCGATGGGCAGATTCAGCATCAGCTTCACAAAGGCGTCATAATCCTCCGGACGCACTTCCACAAGATATCGGCTGTTGGATTCGCTGAACAGTTGGGCATTGTTTCGAGTGCAGTCATCGGTAATCGGCAGACCTCTGAGGTCCGCTTCGATCCCAAGACCGCCGGCAAACGCCATTTCCGCGAGTCCCACGGCCAGACCGCCTTCACTGAGGTCGTGGCAGCTTTGAACGAGGCCTTGTGAGATCGCTTCGGCGATTTTCCGGGCGATTTTCGGGGCCAGTGTCAAATCGAGTTTCGGAACATGCTGGCCGAGGTGGCCCATCGTGCGGTAATAGTGACTGCCGCCCAGTTCGTTAGCGGTCTGGCCGACGATAAAGATGAAGTTGCCGGCCTCTTTGACATCCATCGAAACACATTTTCTGACATCATCGACTATGCTCATCGCACTGATCAGCAGGGTCGATGGAATCGAGATCACCGTGCCGTCATTGCATTGAAATTCGTTATGCAGCGAATCCTTGCCGGAGATAAACGGCACCGAATATGCCATGGCGCCATCATAGCAGGCCTGTGCCGCGCGAACCAACGGTCCGAATGTTTCCGGCCTGTCGCAGTTGCCCCAGCAGAAGTTATCCAGGACCGCGATCCGATCCATTCGCGCACCGACGCAGATCAGGTTGCGAATGGCTTCATCGATACCGGCCAGCGCCATCCAGTAGGGATCGATATCGCCGTAACACGGATTCATGCCGCAACTGATGGCGATGCCTTTGGCCGATCCCAATTTAGGCATCACTACGGCCGCATCGCTGGGCCCGTCGTTGACAATACCGGTCAGCGGCTTGATGACCGAACCGCCCTGGACCTCATGATCGTATTGGCGAATCACCCATTCCTTACTGGCGATGTTGAAGCTGCCGAGTAACGCAAGCAGCGTCTCGTTATATTCTTTTTGTTCGGGAATATCTGGGGTGGAGAGCTTGGGTTTGGTCCAAACGGCTTTTCGTGAATATTTCGGCACACCGTCATGCAGGAAATCCATATCCAGCTCGCCGACGGTTTGGCCGTTGTATCGCAGTTTCAATTTTTTATCATCGGTGAATTGGCCGATCACCGTTGCCTCGACGTTCTCGCTTTCGAATATCGTCATGATCGCATCGCGATTTTCCGGCTTCACCGAAACGACCATGCGTTCCTGGGCCTCACTGATCCATATTTCGGTATAGTTCAATCCGTTATATTTAAGGGGGACTTTTTCGAGGTCCACCTCGGCCCCCAGTTCGCTGCCCATTTCGCCAACGGCACTGCTGAGCCCGCCCGCGCCGCAATCGGTGATGGCTTCGTAAAGGTCCTGCTGATTGGCCTGGAGCAGAACATCGAGCATTTTCTTTTCGGTGATGGCGTTTCCGATCTGCACGGCATGGGAAAAGATGGTTTCGTGTTCGTGCGTCATCTGCCCGCTTGAGAAGGTTGCGCCGTGAATACCGTCTCTGCCGGTGCGTCCGCCAACCACGATGATCAAGTTGCCGCTTTGCGGGTGCTTGAAGCATTTGTCTTTGTCCATCGTCCCGATATTGCCGCAGAATACCAGCGGATTAGCCATATAGCGGTCATCGAAATAGATCGCGCCGTTGACGGTCGGGATGCCCATCCGGTTGCCGTAATCGCGCACGCCGGAGACCACGCCTTTCATAATCCGTCGTGGATGCAGAACGCCTTTGGGGATATCATCCAGTTTTTTATCCGGCAGGCCGAAGCAGAAAATATCGGTATTGGCAACCGGTTTTGCGCCCATTCCCGTGCCCATCGGATCGCGGATCACGCCGCCGATACCGGTTGCTGCACCGCCGTAGGGATCGAGTGCGGAAGGGTGGTTATGCGTTTCGACCTTGAAACAGACGGCCGTTTCCTCATCGAATTCGACCACCCCGGCATTGTCATCGAAAACCGAAATGCACCAGGGCTTATTGAGTTGTTGGGTGGCCGCGAATACCGTCTCTTTGAGCAGATTATCGAAATGAACTTCCTGGCCGTCGATTTTCATATCGACAGCGCTTTTGAGGGTTTTGTGTACGCAGTGTTCGCTCCAGGTCTGGGCAAGGGTCTCGAGTTCCACGTCGGTCGGCTCGCGGCCAAGTGTTTGGTAATACGCCTGGATCGTTTTCATCTCGACGAGATTCAGGAATAAGTCTTTTTCTTTACTGATTGCGACCAGTTGATCGTCATCGAGGTCACAGATTGGCCAGTGAACCAATTCGAATTCATACGGTTTGACATGCGGGCTGGGCGGTTCGGCTTGATCGCCGACGACACATACCTCGATACAGTCATTGGCAAGGATTTTCGAGGTGATCAAGTTGATCTGTTTTTCGTTGATCGTTCCCAGCAGGATGTATTTTCGCGCGGTTCGCACATGTTCGACATCCATGCCCATATCGGCAATCGCCGTCGTTACCGAATCGGCCACCGGATCGGTTACGCCGCTTTTGAGGTGGACTTCGAGAAGGGTGGCCTTGGCCAGCCCTTTGGGGGCTTTGCTTCGGCCGATATAATATTGTTCGCAGACCGGATCGGTCAACAGTTCGCCGGCGATGCGTTTGGCAAAGGCCTCATCGAAATCACCTTCGATCAGAAAGACCTTGGCAAACTGAACCGCTTCGATCGTCGTGATGCCAAGCTCCCGGATATCATCGAATATCCCCTGGCCGTGAACGTCAGCGAAACCATCCTTGTTAAATACTTCAAAACGCCATTGTGTCACGATATCAATTCCTTTTGTTTGACTTTATATTCAATGAGTTGTTTGCGTTTTTGTCGGGCTTTTTCGAGGATCGTGTGTATTTTCTGTTTGTCCTGCGATGCCACCGCATGCTGGAGTTTTTTCAGTTCGCGAATCAACTTCTCGATGCCTTTGACACAGTTGGTGCTGTTGGTGGCAAAAATATCGGCCCAGATATTGGCCGGGCCTGATGCGATCCGTGATGTATCCATAAAGCCCTTGCCGCTGAATTTCAGTTGATCCGAGTCGAAGGCGTTGACCAGTGCCGCCGCGGCCAGGTGCGGCACATGACTGACATGGGCGAATATCCGGTCATGCTGCGCCGGTGACATCGATTTGACGATACAGCCGATCTGAGACCAGAAGTGTTTTAAGGTTTTGGCGGCAGAGGCATTTGAGGTTTTTGTTGTCGTGACGATACAGGCGGCTTTGTCGAACAAATCATCACGGGCAAACTCCACGCCACGCTGTTCCGAACCGGCAATCGGATGAGAACCGATGTAATGCACTGCTTGAGGCAGGATTTGATGCGCCCAGCGGTGGACCAGTGATTTGGTCGAACCGACATCGGTGACGATGCAGCCTTTGGGTAGATGGTCACGAATATCCCGGAATGTTTCTTCGAAAATTGAGATCGGCGTCGCCAGAACGAGCAAATCGGCGTCCTGGACGCATGTTTTCAGCGAATCAGTGATGGTATGGGCGACATTGAGATTTCGGGCTTTTTCACGCGTCGATTGGCGATGGGAATATCCGCTGATGCGGCTGTTTGGCAGACGGCGGGAAATGCTCAGGCATAGTGAGCCGCCCAGCAGTCCCATCCCGATTACCGATATGTTTTCTAACTTCTTCAAAGCAAAGACCTTATACCCAGATTCCAACAGGTTGATATTGCTAAAAAGTATATTAGAATGCATGTACTGTCAATTTTTTTCTTTGATTTTCATGTGTGAATTGTTACTATTTAGTTATAAATCGCTACGTTTAAGGTGGGCAGTGGCAATATCCTGCCTGTGTATTGCAGGCTGGATTTTTTTCTAAAAGGGTAACATTAAATAAGAAAGTGACCGGCTTGGCGTATGGCTGAAATACCGGATAACAACAATGATAATATTGCCGAAGCGGACTATCTCGATTTCGAGCAGAAGGTGGCCGATCTGGATAAGCAAATGACCGAGCTGCGCAAGCTCGGTGCGGCGAAAGGGATCGATTACTCGGCCGAAATCCGAAAACTGCAAAAACAGCAGGTTGCCGAGCTACGGGATATCTACGCATCGATGACGCCCTGGCAGACGGTCAAGGTTGCACGGCATCCTAAACGACCGTTGCTGAACGATTATCTCGAATTGATGGTTCGCGAATTTCGGCCGCTCCACGGTGATCGTTGTTTCGGAGACGATAAAGCGATTATCACGGGCTTAGGTCAGATCGGTCATGAAAAAGTCATGATCATTGGCCAGAACAAGGGACGCACCACCAAAGAAAAGATTACGTGCAATTTCGGATGTCCGAATCCCGAGGGGTACCGAAAGGCAATCGCCAAGATGAAATTTGCAGAGAAATTCGGATTGCCCGTCGTGACGCTGATCGATACACCGGGGGCCTATCCCGGAGTCGGAGCTGAAGAACGCGGCCAGGCCCAATCGATTGCGGTGAATCTGATGGAAATGGCCCGGCTGAAAGTGCCGATCATTTGTATTGTCATTGGCGAAGGCGGTTCCGGCGGGGCGCTGGGGATCGGCGTGGGCGATCGATTAGCGATGCTGGAATACGCTTATTATTCGGTTATTTCACCGGAAGGCTGTGCGGCGATTCTCTGGCGTGATGGGGCGCAGGCGCCGCTGGCCGCCGAGGCACTGAAGCTGACCAGTAAAGAGCTGTTGGAGCTGAAGCTGATCGATGCGGTGATCGCCGAACCATTAGGCGGGGCGCATCGCAATGTCCACGATACCGTCTTTAACGTCGAGCAGTACATCATCCGTACACTTCGCGAACTTAAACGCAGCCCGATCGATAAACTATTGGATGATCGCTACCAAAAATTGCGTTCGATCGGTTCGCCACAGGCGGTTAATCAATCCCAAAATCGATCAACGCCTAAATCCTCTATTCGCACGACCAGAAGCGCAAACCTTAAATCATCTGCCCGCCAGGCACCGGTGAAATAAAATACACCAATTCCGATTGTACGATTAAACCTTCGTGTGTGTAAATTGAACGTGATTACTGATTGTGGTTTGTTACTTCGGCGGGATTGCGGCCATCTTCGATGGCTGTGATCTTATTGACACGCCGCTGATGCCGGCCGCCGCTGAAATCCGTTGTCAACCAGACCTCGACGATCTTTCGCAGCAGGACCTCGCCGATCAAATCGCCGGAAACACACAACACATTCGCATCGTTGTGATGGCGGGAAATCTGGGCCGTTAATTCGTCATGACACAGGGCTGCGCGAATTCCTTTGATCTTATTCGCGGTAATGCACATCCCGATCCCGGTCCCGCATACCAGAATCGCTCGATCCACTTTGCCGCCGGCTACATCCAGCGCAGCCAGATACGCCGTGTCCGTATAGTCCACAGGATTGCTGTCCGTGGCGCCATAATCCACGATTTCATGGTCGGCCTGTCCAACAATACTTTTGATCAATTCTTTAGCCTTATAACCGCGATGGTCGCTGGCAACTGCAATTTTCATAAGATCACTTCTTTCCATTTCTTCCTTACGGCCTGGTATATCACGTCAGCACACTTGCGATACACCCGCCGGTTTTGCCCGATCGGGTCAGGAATTTCATCGTCCCCGAGCAGCATACACCGGTCGGTTTTTTCCGGGCACAGCCCCACAACGGCCTGCCAATGCGCCCGACTCATTGCGAAAATGAGGTCGCTTTGGCGTATCAATGTATTGGTCAGCGGTTGGTTGCGGTGTCTGCGAATATCAATTTGCATGTCCGCACAAGCGTTTATGGCTTCTTCACTAGCCGGCCAGCCGCTTGCACCCATGGTACCCGCTGATATAATTTTATACCCTTTTTCCGGCAGTTCGTCAATGCCGCAGCCAAAATTTTCACTAAGTTCTTTCTTGAACATCCCCTCAGCCATCGGGCTTCGGCAGGTATTGCCGGTGCACACGATCAGAATTTGGATGGTCGAAGCGTCCTTTATTGCTTGATTGGACAAAACGCCTTCTCTGAGTATCGAAACAGAACCTTTTTCGATTGTAATTACTGTGCTATTTTTCCTATATTCACACGGACCTCCATCAACGATCATCGGAATCTGGCCGTCAAACGCCTTTAAAACGGTCTTTGCGTCGGTTGCAGGGGGTAAACCCGAAACATTCGCACTTGGGACCACAACCGGACACGAGCAGATATCCAATATCCCGGCTCCGATGGGATCAGAAACACAACGGATGCCTATCGTGTTCGTAGGATAAAGGATAGAAAAAAGGGATTCGTCTAATTTCTCCCGCTGTATTCTCAAATCATCTTTATTGAGTGTAAAAACGATTGTCAGCGGACCGGGCCAAAAACGGTCGATCAGTTTCTCACCCAAAAGGCCGATGTGCGGCACATAATCGTGTACTTTGGTTTTTGAACCGATATGCACGGTATAGAATTTGTCCGGCTGTCGATTTTTGAGTTGACTGAGTTTTTCAAGTGTTTCTTTTTCGGCTCGGGCCGCAATCCCGTAAACCGTCTCGGTGGGAATGGCCACCAGATTTCCGTCATCGATTAACCTGGCCGCCTGAGCCAGATTGGCCGGTTCAGGGCGGGCCGAATCTATCTGTAAAACATGTGTTTTCATAAGGATATGACCATACCCTAAATTCCCCTAAATAGCAAGGTCAATGCTGTTCATCTTTAATATGTGTGCGGCTATTTTCTTTTTCTGGACGTATATCTAAACCCTCCGACCTTAGAACCATCCAACCCTTCGGCACAGAGTAAATGCCTTAAGCCAATATCGATCTTGGCCATTTTACTTTCAGGCATACTTATCGACCTGCTGTTTCATGCTATCCAATATGTGTGTCATTTGACAACGAAGTTCAATTCGGCATTAGTAAGTTGTTGCTTATTATTGCT
This sequence comes from uncultured Pirellulales bacterium, assembly GCA_964517795.1. Classification (GTDB taxonomy): domain Bacteria; phylum Planctomycetota; class Phycisphaerae; order Sedimentisphaerales; family Anaerobacaceae; genus CAZFDE01. The sequence goes on from CAZFDE010000008.1 coordinate 24,844, forward strand.
TACGTCGTCCAAAGGGAGCGTTATAATCTCTGTCCGTTTTTGAACCGGTAACCCACCGGGCGGAATCGAGCGATTTTTTGGCGATATCCGGGCAAGCTGAGTCGAGTGTATTGACCATGAACCGATTGTTTTCAATCGTTATTATTCTTGCCTGCATGGGATATTCGATTAAGGCAGCGGTTGCACAAAAAAAGTGTTTTTCGTTGTCGATCATATGATGCCAGTGCTCGTGGCCGCAAAACGAAAAAATCCTGCCCGGGATATGTTTGCTTAATTGGTTGATGAGCTTTTGGCCGTCCGAATAATGGGGAACATAATTGGCCTGGAATCGATCGGCGTACTCTTTTTGTGAAATCAAAGGGATGTGGCTGAATATGAATAGGTTCGCCGATGGTTGGTTTTCGACCTTTTCCATGACTTGATTTATAAGATCATCGCCTAATGCCGTTTGATCGCTGTTGATTGCTGATAAATGGTCATAAAGAAATATCGAAGGAATTTTTAAGAATTGTACATTGTAAAGCGGGGGTAAATGATTTTTGAACTGTTTTTGAAACAGGCCGCTTTGGACGGCAGGGCGGTCATGATTTCCCGGCAAAATCAGCCAGGGGCACGTCAGCCGGCTGATTACGTCGTATGCCAGTGAACACTCCTCTTTCGTGCCGTTATGGGTGATATCACCTAAAATGATTGCCCCGTCAAGACCCGAGCCGTTCAGCAGGCTTATCGTTTTTTGCGTAATTTGGACTGCGTGGTCGAACATCACCCGATTATGCCAGCGGCCAATGCCCTGATGGCCGAGGTGAAGATCGCAAATAATGCCTAATTTCATAAGGTTTTTTTCCTGAAATAAAGCCGTTTTTTCAAAAAAACGCAATTTATTGTAAAAATCGTTAAAAGCTGATCTTTCAAGCATTTATACATTTTCGGACGTCAGGATTGCAAGAAAAGTCCGAAAATTGGCGGAATTTTTTAAAAATTCTATTGACGTCACGACAGTTAAAATGTTATTTTTTATGTTAGTTTAATATTTGCGGTAATATTTGCAGGACTTAATGAGCCAGCTTCAATATATAAATTGGCAAAGATTTTGAGATGGGTAGTACTTGGAAAGGAGGTGATGAAGTTCGAACAAGCGTTGTTTTTATTGGTGCCTCAAATGAAGAGGCAAAAGAGAGAAGTGTTCATTTTAAGTGGAGGAGTAAGAATGAGAACCTCAAAGATTTTAGTAATGTTGTGTTTAATGGCCTTGGCAACCAGTAGTTTTGGTGCTTACACGGCCCATATCGGCGGCTCAGCCGGCGATACGATTTATGTCAAAGGCCCGGTTTCGGCCGGCCCGGATAATTCACCTCTGCATGAAAGCTACAACCTGATTGACGAAACCATCGACGGCAATCCGAATCCCAATTATCTTGGTAAATACTATCGGTTTATCTTCTACGACGGCACACTGCATATCGATCCAAACGGTAAAGTCGGTTTCACTGAGAAGATATTTGGAAGCGGCAACAGTTCAACCGGCGTTTGGGGTGAGCAGTATGGCACAATCAATGTAGAGGGTTACCTGACGGGTGCTGAGATTCGCCCCTGGAAGAACGAATGCGATATGGAGATTAATGTCTGGGGTGATGGCCGCATTGACCTTAGTAGTATACTGAGGGTTGGTTACAATGAGGGCGGCGTTTGCGAAGCCTATGTGTCGATTATCGGAGATGGGATTATCCAGACGGCCGACATTGATTTTGTCGGTGCCGGCAGCTATGTCGATCTGCAGGACAATGGCGAACTTCAGGTGCTTTCGAGCAACTACAGTGAAGCGGATGCTAATGCTGATATTACAGCAGGTAATATCACAGGCCCGGTTACGGTATCGACAGTAGGCGATTACACCTCGATTAAAGCTCCGGAGCCCGCTACGATTGCGCTGTTAGGCCTGGGTGGCTTGCTGTTACGTCGCAAAAGAAGCTGACAACACGGATTTCTCTTTGACAAGGGAATTGAAAGTTAACTTTTAGCACCCTGTAATGTGGCGCCCCTCGGCTCCTGCTGAGGGAGGCGAGGGGCGCTTTAACCAAGGTCCATATTCAGCAAGGTGATTTGCCATACGGCAGATTCAAAGCAAAAGGAGTAGTTGTGAGACAACGGTCTTCACCAGTTAGTTTGCGAGAGATAGCCCAGGAAACGAATTTGTCTATCACAACGGTTTCCAGAGTCCTGCGTAAGCAGGGCGAAATCAGTGAAGGAACCCGGATCCGGGTTCTTGAAACAGCGAAGCGGCTGCGATACCGGCCGAACATGCTGGTCCAGGGCATTCAGACCGGCAAAACGTTTACGATGGGCGTGATGGTACCGCCGTACGATTCGTACTGGACCCAGGTTTTGCGCGGAATTCACGATGAGTTAAATTCAGCCGATCATGTTTTTATCAATACATGGTGCGATCATACGACCAATGGTGATGGTTCATATGGCAAAATGCTGCTCGCCCAGTTACATCGGTTGATCGACCGGCGGGTAGATGGTATTATTTTATGGGCGCATTTAGCCCCTTATTATACCGAACATGTTGTTGAAGAGTTAGAAGCGCGAGATCTGCCGGTGGTAACGATCGACCACGAACTGCCGTTTGCCGATTCGGTGGAGACCGACGAACAGCTTGGTGCCTCACTGGTGGCCGGGCATCTGACCGAACTGGGACATCGTCATGTCGGCCATATCGGCTGGAATCAGTCTTATAAATGGGC
>CAZFDE010000008.1:27690-62418 GCA_964517795.1 uncultured Pirellulales bacterium
GGGTATGCCGATCTTGAATATTCAAAGTGGATGCGGCCGGGATTAACGACCATAAAGCAGGATGGATTCAAGGCCGGTGAAATGGCAGCCACTGTTTTAGTTGAACGATCAAAGGGAAAGGTTATAGACGCGAAACCCCAGCGATTACGGGTGAAATGTGAGCTGGTTGTCAGGCAGTCAACGGCTCCGGTAAAAAAGTAAATGAATGGAATGTTAACGATGAAAAGAAATTTTTGTAAAACAGTGTTTAGGAGGAAGTTATGAAGGCGTTTGTGGGTGTTGTAGGATTAGTTGTTTTGGCGATGGCAACGTCTGTTTCGGCCGTGACAACGGTAACCACGGCGGATGCAAACGGAGCCGATTCCTGTCTTTATTATTTCAATCAAGGCGGCAATTACGGTGATGTGAACAGTTTCATGATTTCAAAAGACCACGTTCCGTATATTAAACTGGATCTGTCCAGTATCGGCGCGAATACCATTACCGATGCCAATTTTTCATTATATGCTAATCCGGGCTATGACCCGGTCCCCTCTTATGATTATCAATTTGCGATCTTCGGCGTGCTGGATGGTTCGGATGACTGGGAAGAAGCCACCATCCAATATAACAATGCCCCGGTGGTTACCAATCCGATTACCTGGCACCCCCGACTGCGGTATTTAGGTCGGGTGAATTATTCGACATCGGGGCCGGATTTGGTGACGATGCAGCATACCGGCGGAAAGCCATTGAATGATTTTCTCAATAATCGCGGACCGGATAACCATGTGACCCTGATCATTGCTTCCTCTGCGGTGACGGAGCAGCGATTCTTTTCTACCAAAGAAGATCACGGTGACGGCAGTGAGGCGCCGTTTGTTACATTTGAGATCAGTTCAACCCCGACACAATTCAATACCTGGGTGGGCACCGACAGCAATGACTGGCACGATCCGGATAACTGGATCAATGAATCGGGATCGGCGGATGTGCCCGATGCGAACGCAATTGTGAATATTGCAGGCGGTTCCAATTTACCGGTCGTGATTGATGCCAATGCCCAGGCGAAAAAAGTATTTATTCACGCCGGCGGACTGAATTTGAGCAGCGGCACCCTGAATATTTCAGATGGGGTCTTGCGGGTCAAAGACGGTGTCCAGGTCGATGTCACCGACGGTCAGGCGGCGATGGCGGGGAACGTCGAAGGATATATGTGGGGGATTATCGGCGCCGAAAAGATCATTACATCCCTGCCGTGTCAACAGGAGGTCTATGCCGAAGCGATCGATGTCAATGACGGTAATAATATTGTGACGACAACGTGGATTAAAACGCGCGATCTTGAACGCAGACTCAGTTGGGCCAATTCGATTGTCGATGCCGACGGAACGCTGAAATGGTCCGGTCTTGCGACACCCCCGCCTCAATCACGTTCAGCGACTTATTGCGTGGACCGCAGCGGGATGGTCGCACCCGAAGCCCACATCGGCTCAATTGCCGGAGGGGTTACTGTCCCGGGGAATTATTACTGTGCATATCAAATTTACCCAGATATTCCTGTATTGAAGTTTGAGTTTGACGGGATTTATAATCTGACCGAGATGCTGGTCTGGAACTACGAACTGAGCTATGCGCTAAATAAGGTCAAGATCGAATACTCCACCAATGACTCGAGCTATACGACGCTTCAGGACGGCGGTTCGGATTATTTCTATCTGGATTTCGGCAACAAATTGGGTACGAAAAACGATGTGATTGATTTTGGCGGCGCGGCGGCCAAGTATGTCAAGATCACGGCCGTGGGCGGGCCCGGCACCGGAAATCATGAAACAACCAACTGGGGTACGTATATTCTTCGTGAAGTCCAGTTCCGCCATGATGGAAGTTACGCCTGTGAACCGGACCCGGCCAATAACGATACGACCGTGAATACCGATGTTCAAACGCTTAGCTGGATACCCGGTCATGATGCCACGGTTGGTCAGGATGTTTGGTTTGGAACGGATCCGTGCAGCTTAACACTGATCGGTGATGATATTGCGCCGTGTCAGGACAGCATCGAAATCCCGAATTCAATTAGCATCACCAGTGATACCCAATATTATTGGCGGGTCGATTCCAATGACGGCGGCGGAGCAGTCGCCGGGCGTTTGTGGACGTTCTCAACGCGGCCGTATATCTCCTTTAATCCGGGTGGAGAAGGCATTATTTTCTCTTTTGGCATTAAAACATCAGGCGGCTCAAAAGGTTATTTGGCGACCAATGGATCGGATATAACCGGGGATATCCGTACTGCGTTAAGCGACAGTACCATGTGGTACTGTAATTATCCGGCTGGTGTGGGTGTCAATGAACCCGAGCTTTATATCGAATTTGACAAGATTTATGATCTAAATGAGATGTGGGTATGGAATTATCCCTCCGGCTACAGTTCTTCGGCGATGGCCTGGAAGACGATTGAAATTGATTATTCGACCGATGGTGTGAATTATTCCGCACTGGGGACAACCTATGTTCTGCCCCAGGGTAATGCCGATGGAACCCACGATACCGAGATCGCATTTGGCGTTCCCGCCCGATATGTCCGGATCCGAGCAGTTGGCGGCCCGGGGGTCGGTACATACGGTGCAAGCAGTTACCGGCTCTGTGAAGTGCGTTTTTATGCCGATGGGGCATATACCTCTGTCAAGGCATACGATCCGGCGCCGGCTGAGAATTCCGAAGTCGATGTATTCACTGAACTGAGCTGGACGCCGGGTACCGCTTCGGTGAGCGGCCAGGATATCTGGTTCGGCCCGACCGGATCGATGGTCAAAATCGCAGATAATGTCGAGCCGAATGTTTCTTCCTACACATTCAGCAAACCCCTGGATAATTATACCGAATATTCATGGCGCGTGGATGGGATTGACGGTAACGCCGTAACGACCGGCGATACATGGACGTTCGATACCCGGGCGCGCCTGCGGTTCAACCCGGTGGTCATTGGGATTGTTGACGGTAATTACAGCCCCGGCAATGGAGGGTCGGCAGGAACGCTCGCCGTCGATTGGAGTGGTTTAACATACGATTCTCATTATAGCGGTACGGATACGAGTATTGCGGGGTATAATTGGTCCTCCGATACGTGGTACTGTAGAAAACCGTGGGATGTAGGAGTCACCGAACCCAATATCATTGTCGAGTTTGACCGGATTTATGACATCAATGAAATGTGGATATGGAACCATGACGGGATGGACAATACATCGGGTGATAATGAATATAATATCGCAGTACAAGACATCAAAGTCGAATATTCAACAAATGGAACCAGTTATACGACATTAGACACTTATACCCTGCCCCACGGCGATCCGGAAGGCTGGCATGATACCGAGATCGACTTTGGCGGCGCATCGGCGAAATATGTCAAGATCACACTTTTGAGCAACTACGGTTCAACGACATGGGGCTATAAATTGCGCGAAATTCGGTTCTACTATGAAGTGCCGCTCTGGACGGACCTGGATGCCAGTAACGATGTCGATTTTAAGGATTTTGCGACGATCGCAGCGGATTGGCTGGATGATAACTGGACCGGTGAAGATCCGATCCCCTGTCCGGGTAAACCCGGCGGTGATGTCAACGGCGATTGTAAGGTCGATGAACAGGATATTGATTGGTTGGCGTGGGAATGGCTTGAAACGATAAATTAAGAAATAGGATATCATTGAATTGAGGTCATTAGCATGGATGCCAGGACAAAATATAGAGCGTTTACGCTGATCGAGCTCTTGGTGGTCATCTCCATCATTGCGCTGTTGATGTCGATCATGGTGCCCGCGCTGCAGCGTGCGCGCAGTATGGCCAAACGTGTTATGTGTGCTAATAATTTGCGGCAGAATGCAATGGCTTTATTTACCTATGCGGGTTCTGATTCACGCGGCCGACTTCCGGAGTCCAATGGCTACACCTGTCAATATATCCCTTATGCGATGTATCAGGCGTTAAAAAGCAGTTTCCCGGATACCGAAAAGACACTTGTTTGCCCTGCATTTAAGGTGTTTGAGAGGCAAGACTTGACCAGTTATTCATTTGTTTACCCTAAGCTGAACCAGTTGTATGAGTGGGAGCCGTTTCCATCGCAATTTGACAATGGCAGAGGCTTTTGGATTGGCTATTATTATTTGGGCGGCCGGGATATGCAGGACTGGGATTGGCGTTTTATCCCTCCCGATGCCAGTAAATGGGTTTCACCTCGAAAGACCAGTGATTCCAGTGGATTGGCATTAATGACGGACTTGATCGAGCAGGCCTCGGGAAATTGGTATTGGGTTGAAGCGACACATCGTCAGGGCGGTTACGCAAAAATATTTTTCGGGTCAAATCCACCGGAACCCGAGGAAGTTGGTGTACAAGGAGGCAATACCTTATATATGGATGGTTCTGTCAAATGGTATAATGTATCAGATCTCAAGAAGTATCCTCGATCGCGGCCGGGGGCCTATCGTTCGTATGGATACTGGTATTGTGATAAATATTAATTTTTTTTCGAATTTTGCGAGTGCCGAGGTGAATGTCTTATGCAAAAAAAGATATACGTTTTTTTTCAACTATTCCTTTCGTGGAATCTTTTATTCTTTTCATGTTTGGCGACCTCGGCTTTAACGCATCCCATATCCGATCAACCGGATGATCAAACGGAGCATTGTGTTGCCGCCTTTATGTGGGGTCCAAACGAACCCCCAACAGGAAGAAATGCACCCTATGTCTCATCTCATGAAGAATATCACGTCTTAAAATTAAATAAGTACATGGAAGGTTATGTTGATTTGGGCCAGGGTCACGCGGATTGCCTCAGGATGACCGGCCCGATGACGCTAACGGTTGTTTTTCAATTGGCCAAACAATGGCCGATGAAGTGCGCCCTCATATCAAAGTGGGGATTTATGCCGGGCCAGGCGTCTTATGAATTGGGCATCACCGCGGACAAAAACGTCTATTTTGTCATTAGCGAGGACGGCCGCTATGACGGTAATAGTGTTGAGATAAAAACTGAAAAAGCCATTTCGGATGAAATCCCTTTGGTTGTACAGGCGGTTTTCAACCCAGGTAAAAAAATGGCTGTCTATATCAATGGGCAAGTGTGGCAACAGCAAACAAAAGATATTCCGAATTCCTGTTTTGATGGTCATTCCGTTGTGAAAATCGGCCCGCGATTCGAAGGGCTGATCGGGGGTGTCTGGTTTCATAATGCCGCTTTGGGCAAAAACGAAATAGCGAAATGGTTTGAAAAAGTGAATGAAATCATTCCTCCCGGGACTACATATGATCAATGGAAAAGACTCAAACGCAATGTACCCAAAAATCAACCGGATTTTTTGGGCTCCACGGCCGGAATGAAATTGGTCAAGGAAATTGATATTACGCCTTATGCCGGCAGTTATGTCTGTCCGGGCGATTTAAATAACGATGGTCGGTTAGATTTTTTACTGTATAAAAACGGCAATACCTATAATGTCCCCGGCCGGCTCAGCGCGATTGATAACGATGGCGAACTGCTGTGGGAAAAGGGCGACCTTTCGCTGAAAACACACGAAAAATGCGGTTCCGCCGATATCGGACAAAAGGGAACCACGCCGGCCCTTCGGGGGATCGCGATCGTCTATGACATCGATCAGGATGGTGCCTCCGATGTGATTACAGAGTTGTGGGAACACAATGAGCCTATGCTGTATATTCTCGACGGCCAAACGGGTCAGGTTAAACATGGCATCAAATCGCCGATCAGTATGGCGATTCGCCAGCCTGCCTATAAAACTAAACGTCAACCCTCTCGAAGTCACCCGGTTATTCGAATTGCCCGGCTCGATGGGCAAGATCAACCACCGAGCATTGTTCTAAAATATGGTGCCAGCAACAGTATACGTTGTCATGCGTTTGCCCTGGATCAATCGCTGCATATTCGATGGCATATCGAAGGGACAACCCATTCGATGGGCCATATCCCGACCGTGGCGGATGTGGATGATGACGGCAAAGACGAAGTGGTACTGGGCCATATGCTCGCCGATGATGACGGCAGCGTTATCTGGGATAAAGGCCTGGAATTTGATTGGCATGCGGATGTAACCGCTGCAGTCGATTTACTCCCGAATCCCGGCAAGGAAGTCCTCATCAGTGTTTGCGGGATTGGGCCGCTGCATTGCCTGTCGATGGCAGGCGAATCGATCTGGAGCCGGCCGCGTGAACAAGTCGAGCATGGACAGGCGGTTTGGGTGGCTGATTTTATTGCCGATCATCCAGGCAAAGAAGCGATTGCATTGGTTTCCGGTCATATCGGCAGTTTCTATACGTTCGATGCGGCCACCGGCAAAACCCTTGCGAGTTTCGAACACCGAAAATTACTGCCGGCCTATCCTGATTTTCCAACGATTGTCAACTGGAAGAAAAACGGGGAACAATCCTTGTGGATCCCGCAGGATCGAATACTGGTCGATGGGTACGGCCGCATCGTTGCCGAATTAGGATCGATGGATGAAGTTGTTGCACAGAAGCTTCATTGCGGCACAAGTTGGCGGCCCGTCGGAGCGCAGGCGTTTGCACTGGATGTATGTGACGATCAGCGAGAGGAGGTTATTCTCTACGAACCGTATGAAGGACAAGCGATCTTTATTTTCTGTAATCCGGATTCGCAGGGGACATTCAAACCGTATACCGCCCAGAAAAATGCGTATAATATTCGTTCATATTTTTAAAAATGGAAGTTGCACGTCAGGGCAGACGAACTTTATGGCAAATGGGGTACCGTTGTCAGATGAAATATTATAGTCTTATTGTGTTGATTGTTATTCTCATTGCCGTTTATGGGCATGCAGCCGATCCCAATGTTCGGATTGGATGCGATGGTCGATTGCTTGTCGATGGAAATGGAAATGAAATGATGCTTCGGGGGATATATGCCCGTGCGGCCTGGCTGCTTGATAGCGGCGGAGAACAGGATATCATCAGTTTGAAAAATTTCGGCTGTAATTTTATGCGAATCACGGTGCCTTTTGACCCGGATTACTGGAACACGGTCAATGGCGGCGTTTTCGATATCTCCAAACGCGGCATCTTGCGAGAGCAGGATCTTTCGGATATGGACCAGATCGCCAGTTGGTGTGAGACGAACCAGATGTATTTTATGCTTTGTCAACAGCCGACATACCAGGGGTTTGATTTTGATTTACTGGATCACGCCCCGGACGATCCGGACCTGTATGCACAGCAGATGGCGAATGTTGCCGCTGTTTTTGCTCAACGATACGGTCATTATGATTACCTGCTGGGATATGAACCGTTTGGCGAACCGCATGGGATCGACACATCGTCGGAACGTGCGGCCTATAAACAGATCTGTACAGCATATGTCGATGCCATTCGGCTGGAAGACCCGAACCGGATTGTTTCGGTCGCTGCGTGTGAAGGCTATGCGCACCCCAGCTATTTTTATACCGATACCCGCATCGAGAGGGCCAACATCCTGTACACGTTCAGCTATTATCCCTGTCGCCCTTTTATCAGCTATCAACCATACTATGGGGATATTCGTTACCCCGATGATGTGCCTGATTTTTACCGTGATCAAGTGATATGGCTGGATCATGATTGGCTTTGGACCTATGGAATGAATGATGCTGTTAGCTGGAGTACGACGTGGAATGTGCCTGTATATTGCCACGAATTTGGGGCATGGGGATACGGCCAGTGGGACGGCAGCAGCCCGGATAACTCCAGTGAGCGATATATGCGGGATATGGTTCAGCTTTTTGAAGACCATACGATTAACTGGATCATTTGGCGCTGGCAGACCAATGCAACAGATGTGCCGACTTGGTGGAAGGGTCTTTGGGCCGGCCAGCAAAACAACCGAGTGGTGATCGAGCCGCATGGCGGCGAATTTCTCGCCAGTGAAACTGTAACGATGCATACCTTTGTTGCGGATGCCAGTATCTATTATACACTTGACGGCAGCGAACCGAATGTAAATTCCTATTTATACAGCGGCGGATTTGATATTTTTGATGATACAACCATAAAGGCAAAAGTGATCAAAGATGGTCTGAGTAACACACCAATTGATGCAGCAAGCTTTCAGCAAGGGGGTAGCCCCGATACGGCGGTTATCAACCCAACCAATGGTCTGCGCTATTGGAAATATTCCGGAGACTGGGCGATGGTGCCGGATTTTGACAGCTTACAAGCCGATTCGAACGGTACGTGCAGCAATTTCAGCCCCTATCAGGACGGCTTTACTTCCGGTAAAGCTTTATTATGGAAAGGGTATATCCATGTTCCGCAGGCCGCGGTATATTACTTCAACAGCCGGGTGGACGCTCTGGGGGCCATGAAATTGTCAATCGATGATGCGCAGGTGATGATTAATGGGATGAATACAGGGACGGGAACCACCTATTCGGTCGGACAGATGGCGCTTGAAGCGGGCATGCACACGATCGAGCTTGGCTATACCTGGCCGACCGGGGCAAGCAGCTTGTTTGATCTTGAAATTCAACGGCCGTCGGATACGCAATTTATTAATATTCCCGGCTCGATACTGTATTATGCTCAAAATCCCCCGCAACAGGCTGTTGCCTTAAGTCCCCAGGACGGGCAAGCCGATGTTCCTATCAATCGGGATTTGAGATGGAAACCGGGTGTGGATACGGTCAGTCATGATCTGTATTTCGGAAAGACGAATCCGCCGCCGTTTATCGGTAACCAAACCGGAGCAATGTATGAAACGGGTATTATGGATTCCAATACCATATACTACTGGCGGGTGGATGAAAAGAACAGTTACGGTATAACGATGGGTAACCTGTGGGTATTTGCAACGGGCAACAAAGGATATCAAATCGGATGGTGGAAATTCGATGAGATGTTTGGATTCGAGGCAAGTGACTCGTCCGGCAGTGACAATCATGGACAGCTCAAAGAAATGGCCTCCGATGACTGGATCCGCGGCCGAAACGAGAATGCGTTGGATTTCGATGGCTATGATGATTATGTCTGGATTCCGTATGATGCCAGCCTCGATGTGGGTACGGAGGATTTTTCAATGAGTCTCTGGGTCAAGAAAGATACCATCTGGACGGGAAACAAATATCTCTATAATCAACGATTAGACGGATACAATTGGTTTTATTTACAATTCAGGTCAACCGCCATTATCGAATCGGTGCTGAAATTCTCCGGAACAGAGGTGCTCGTCGTTCGAAGTGCAACGCCGTTGTCTGCGGGAACCTGGTATCATATTGTATTGGTGGTTGACCGAGATTCACCGGCTCAAACAAAAATATACATTAATAATGCAGATGATACGGGTGCAACGCCAACCGTCAACACGGGCGATTATTCACTGGGAACCGGAGCGACCATCGGTCGATGGTCCGGCGGCGGTGGTGAGAATTATGACGGGATTATTGATGATTTTCGGTTTTATAGTTGGGCATTGAACGCTCAAGAAGTACAACAGCTATACGATTATGGTTTCCTGGAGGGTGATATCAACAGGAATGATATGGTTGACAATCTTGACTATGCGGTTTTCGCTGATCACTGGAAGAACGAAGATTGTATGTTCCCCGATTGGTGCGGCGGGGCCGATATTGATAAAAAAGGATGGGTCGATGGGATCGATCTTGAGATGATCGCAAATAACTGGCTAAACGATTTAAATGAATAGGTAAACGATGTTGATAAGCAAAAACAATAGTGTTATATGGATTGTAATAAACTTCATGCTTTTATCCGGCTGTACACGGCAAGCAGCTTCTTCACCGAAATCCGATTCTCTCAATAATCGGTTCAAAGTGTCCGGGCGGTCTATTGTGGATGCACAGGATAATCCGGTTCGCCTGCGCGGAATTTATACCCGATCGACTTGGCTGGATTCGCGGCAAGAAGCCGAATGGTTCAAGGATTGGGGAATTAATTTCGTACGTATTTTACTGACGCATGATGACGATTACTGGCAGGTGGTAAACAACGGCGTCGAAGATATCCAGAAACGATGTATCGTTCGCCCGGAAAACTTAGCGTATACAGATGAACGGGTTCAGTGGCTGGCTGAAAACAATATTTATCATATCATGGAAATCCACTGGCGAGCATTGGGCATCGATGAACAATTTACCGAGCCGCAGTTGCTGAAAGAGCAGATGGTTTCGATGTACCGCATGCTGGCGAAGCGGTATAAAGATGTGCACCATTTGATGGGATTTTGCATGTTCAGCGAAATCTATGTCGCCCCGCAATTTTATAAAATATATAATGAAATTTGTACCGCTATTGTCGATGCGGTGCATGAGGTTGATCCGACGTTTATCATGTCTGCCACCGGTGTTCAGACCAGTTCGCCCGGCAGCATGATCGATGCGATCCATATCGATCGACCGAATGTCATCTATGATTTTCATTTTTATTCCCCCAAGATGTTCACCCACTATCGAAGTTATTACGGCGATCTGCGCTATCCCGGTTGGATCGCAGACGGTTGGACGACCGGAGTTAAGATGGTGGACATGGATTATTTGAAAGGAAAACTTAAACCGGTCTTTGATTTTTCCAGAAAATGGAACGTGCCGATCTGGTGCGGCGAGTTCGGCGCGTTTGGCAACGCCCCGGATCAATCCAGTCCGCGATGGGAACGGGATGTCTATTATATCCTCGAAAAACACCAGGTCCCGTGGATTCTCTGGCGATGGAAAGATAAGGAGAAAGTGATCCCGGACTACTGGAAGCAGTTCTGGGACGGCACGTATAATACAAAGACGGTGACTATTGCCCCGCATGGCGGACCGTTTGCCAATGCCACCCGTGTTCATATCGATTCGACGGTTGATAACCCCGAGATTCGCTATACGACCGACGGCAGCGATCCGGATTATGATTCGCAACTTTATGAAGGGCCGTTTGACATCAAAAGCGATACAACAGTCAAAGCGGCCGCATTCGAGGATGGCGTGCCTGTGACAGCGGTTGATAAAGCCGATTTTTATCAGCTCGGTGCGCGAACACCAAGCCATTTAACGAATATTCAAAAAGGATTGGTGTATTCGTATTACCAGGGCGACCGTGAGCAGCTTGAAAATCTGGAAAACCTGAAACCGGCTAAAAAGGGAATCGCTGAAACCATTTCAAGAAATGTGGCCGACCGGAAAAACAATATTGCACTGGTGTTTTCCGGATATCTGAAAGTGCCCAGGGACGGGATGTATTATTTTTACAGTTCCGATGCCGGTGCCAGCAAGCTGTGGATAGGCGAAGAGATGCTGATCGATAACCCAGAGAGCCGATGGTTAAGCAGGCGAAGCGGTTTTACCGCCTTGAAAGCCGGTTATCACCCGATTAAAGTACAGTATTGGCGTGCCGATAAAGCACAGGTATATTATTCCAAAAGCAAGAAAGATGAATACTTAATGATCGAATATGAAGGCCCGGATATTCAAAGGCAGTCAATCCCGGCATCTGCTTTATATCACGCGATGGACGGATAATCGCACTGAATATTGATATGAAGATTGAAATCAATGTTATGTTAAGCTAAAATAAGGAAGGGTGGCACATGAGATGCGGCCCTTAAAGGTGAAAAAATGGAACGGTTATTTCAAACTTCCATTCAACGGCGGCGTGTGTGTTTGGATGGACAATGGCAAATCTGTTATGATCCCGATGAATGCGGCGATCTTTTAAATTATCAAACCGGGCATTTTCCTGAAAAAGGCGAAACCTATATTCCATCCTGCTGGAATTTCGATATCGGAAAATATGATTACAGCGGCATCGTATGGTACGGCCGCACATTTAAAACCTCGCAAACCTGCAATACCCGGGTCATCTTTCATGCCGTCAGTGGACAGGCGATTGTTTATCTGGACGGCGAAAAATTGGGTTCCCATTACGGCAGTTATACCAAATTCTGGTTTGATATTCCTCAATTATCCGCCGGGCAGCATACATTGGTTGTGAAAGTGGATAATAGCGTAGACGACGAAAGTACACTGCCTTTGAAATTTGTGGATTGGTTTGTCTGGGGCGGTATCTATCGCTCAGTTGAGCTCGAGCAATTCGATGATATCAGCATCGAGCGGATAACGATTGATACCGCATGGCAGGATTATCAGGTTGACGCGGTGTTAGTCACGGCCTTTATTAAAAACTGGTCTGATGCTGATTTGAAAGAAGTGTTCAAGCTTTATGTGAATGATGAACAGATCGATTCGGCAACTGAAAAGATCGATGCGCGCCAAATAAAACAAGTTCAATTTGTTCTCAATGACTTTAAGCCGGATTTATGGCGCCCTGAAGAACCCACTCTTTATCTGTTTCATATTACCTCAAAAAATGACGATCTTTTTGAACGGACCGGTTTTCGCAAGATCGAAACGCAGGAAACGAAAATTCTCTTAAATGGCAAAGAAATCTTTATCAAAGGGGTCAATCGTCACAACGATGATCCTGAACTGGGCTATGCCATCGGGGGGGCGGGGATTTACAAAGACATGCAGATCATCAAAGACCTCGGATGCAATGCAGTCCGGGGCAGTCATTATCCCAACGATCCGCTGGTTCTGGATTACTGCGACCAATACGGCCTGTTTTTCTGGGAGGAACTGCCGTTCTGGAACCATCCCGCTTCGTCGCTGGCCAATCCGGTACTCGCAAAACGAGCGCGATTTACACTCAAAGAAATGATCCAAAGGGATTATAACCATCCCTCGATTATCATTTGGGGGATTCAGAACGAATCGAAATCAAGCTCACAAGAGGGCTTGAAGCTGTTTAGTCAATTGGCTCAAGACATGCGCAATATGGATACTTCGCGTTTGGTCAGTTTTGCCTCGGCCTGCGGGCGAGAGGATATCTGTTTCGATCTGGTCGATGTGGTCTGCTGGAATATGTACCCCGGCTGGTATGATGATGACCTTTCTCTGGATGATCTGGACAAACGCTTTGAAAAGAGTCTCAACACTATTCGCCAATGGTTAGAAGAGAACGGCCAGCACAAACCGTTTCTGGTCACCGAGTTCGGCGCCGGTGCACTTTTGGGCGAATGTACATTCGACACCAACAGGCGATGGACCGAGAATTATCAGGAAAAACTGCTGGATCAAACCATCAAAGCGATCGTCCGCTGCGGTGTTGTTCAGGGCTTTTATATTTGGCAGTTTTGCGATACCCGCACGGCATTGCCGGCCAAAACATCGATCGGCAGACCGCGCAGTTTCAACAATAAGGGATTGGTCGATGAACACCGAAAACCGAAATACGCTTACTATACTGTGAAAAAATGGATGCATCAGATATCGACATATACAGGTTTTATGGACGATAAAGCGACGAAACGATCCACGGCAGCTTCCAAAAAGAAAAAAATGGAAAGTGTTTGAATCATGAGCCCCAAAAAAATCGAAGTGAGTCAACAACAATTAGATAATATCCCGTGGCAGGAAAGACCGGCCGGCTGTGATGATGTGGTATGGCGCTATGATGCCAATCCGGTGATTCCGCGGGACCTGATCCCCTGTTCGAATAGCATTTTCAACAGTGCGGTTGTGCCGTTGAACGGTGGGTTTGCCGGTGTGTTTCGTGTCGATAATAGATCCCGAAATATGCGCATTCATAGCGGTCGAAGCATTGACGGTTTTGATTTTGAGATTGATCCTGACCCGATTGAATTTATCTGTGATGATCCGGAAATTGCCCATTTTACGGAGGGCTATGATCCGCGGGTATGCTGGATCGAAGATCGTTATTACGTAACCTGGTGTAATGCTTATCATGGCCCGACCATTGGGATCGCATTTACATACGATTTTGAAAAATTTTATCAAATGGAAAATGCGTTTCTTCCGTTTAATCGTAACGGTGTTCTTTTTCCGCGCACAATAAACGGCAAATATGCCATGTTGAGTCGCCCCAGTGATGGCGGCCATACCCCGTTCGGCGATATCTTTTTCAGCGAAAGCCCCGATTTGATTCACTGGGGATGCCATCGCCATGTCATGGCACCCAGGCGAAACGAACTGACATGGCAGTGTACAAAAATCGGCGCCGGACCGATCCCCATCGAAACCCCGGATGGCTGGCTGTTGATCTATCATGGCGTACTGACCAGTTGCAATGGCTACGTTTACAGTATGGGAGCTGCATTGCTGGACATCCAGCAGCCATGGAAAGTGCTATATCGCACAAAGCCCTACCTGCTTTCACCTCAGAAAGATTACGAATGCGTCGGTGATGTGCCCAATGTTGTCTTTCCATGTGCTTCGCTTTATGATCAGCCCACCGGCAGATTGGCGATCTATTACGGTTGTGCGGATACAGTGACCAGTCTCGCTTTTTGTTACATTGATGAATTAATTCGTTTTATTAAAGAGAATTCCCATGTATAGCGATACTCCATAATTCAGGATCAAGTGTAAATTGGACACACAAACACAAGCGGTCAATTATGTTTCTATCCGAGCGATTACCCGAGGTCCGAAATTTCACTGGTTCGGGTATTATGACAAGCGTCAATTCAGTCCGGACGGCCGTTTTGTGTTAGGGATGGAAGTTGATTTTCAGCATCGAAGGCCCGGCCCAAATGATCAAATTAAAATCGGCATGATCGATCTGCAGGACAACGATCGATGGATTGAACTGGGCCGAAGTAATGCCTGGTGCTGGCAGATGGGGTGTATGCTGCAATGGCGGCCAAATTCAGAATATGAAGTGATGTGGAATGACCGCCAAGGCGATCGATTTGTCAGTCATATCCTCAACGTTAAAACGCTGCAAAAGTGCACGCTGCCGTTTCCTTTTTTCTGTATCCACCCCAAAGGAAACCTGGCGCTGGGACTTGATTATGAACGTTTGGAATACATGCGGCCCGGCTATGGCTACGCCGGGATTCCCGATAAAAATGAATCACAGCTCGCCCCCGAGGATATGGGTATCTATCGTTTAGATCTTCAAACCGGCCGCAGAGCATTAGTCATCTCTTTCGCCCAACTGGCCGCTATCGAGGCCCCCGGACGCGATCTCTCCGACGCCAAGCATTATTGCAATTGTCTGTTATTTAATCCATCCGGAACGCGATTTGTATTTTTACATCGCTGGCGGCCGCAGCAGGGCCGGGGATGGCCGTTCAAAACCCGGATGTTCAGCGCCGATCCCAGGGGTAAGAATTTGTTCGTTGTTGTTGCCGGCGGCTGCGGCCATTTCAATTGGCGCGACCCGGATACTCTGATTATTCAGGATGGCGGATTCTCGTTATACAAAGATATGGTCGGTAAAATTGAGCAAATCGGCAAGGAAATCATTCCCGATTCCGGAGGCCATATTTCCTATTTGCCCGACAAACAGTGGTTAGTCGGTGATACATATCCTGATCCCAAAAGACAGCAGTTGCTGTATCTCTATCATGTTGCATCACAGCGACGGATCGATATCGGTTCCTTTGCATTACCTGTCGAATATGATGGATCAACAAATGGTGTTACGGACAATGAATGGCGATGCGATCTGCACCCTCGAGTAAGTCCCGATGGTTCGCGGATTACAATTGACTCGGCGCATACTCCTGAAGGCAGACAGATTTATCTGCTTGACATCAGCAAACTGATCAAAAATAAAGCAATTTAATGCGATTGATAAAGATTTTAAAATATGTATTGGCACTCTTTGCGGCGGCGGTCGGATTTGCGTTGATTATTCTTTTGTTCGCGTGGATTACAAAGCCGGATCTCCATACCAAGCAATTTGATTATGATCAAGCCGACATTGAGCGTATGCTCGATCAGAGAAAAACTCCGATCGATTATAACCAGCCGATTGTTATTCATCGCGAAGTGGATTATACCGAAGGTCCCAATGCAGCGTGGTACCCCAAAGGCGAATCGCCGATCCTTGAAGCACTGACAGCGAAGGATCAATTACCTCCGGTCGATGTTCGGTGCGGGCCCGAACCGGCTGTGGTCGAAGGCGTCGATGGGATCGGTACTTACGGCGGAACATGGTATCGCCTGACAAATCAAATGAATATGCCCGATGCAATCGTATCGCGCATGTCGTATGTGACCCTGGTGCGATGGTCGCCATGGGGGTATCCCATCGTTCCGCATGTCGCCAAACGCTATGAGGTTTCCCGAGACAACCGCGAGTTCACGTTTTACCTGCGAAAAGGCATGCGATGGTCCGATGGCCACCCGTTTACCGCGGATGATATCATGTTCTGGTGGGATCATGTGGTCAATGAGCCGAGGTTGATGTCCGGCACACCGGATATTATGAAGGTACGCGGC
Organism: uncultured Pirellulales bacterium; assembly: GCA_964517795.1. GTDB lineage: Bacteria > Planctomycetota > Phycisphaerae > Sedimentisphaerales > Anaerobacaceae > CAZFDE01. Next base: position 43,989 of record CAZFDE010000008.1, read on the forward strand.
AGGGCGGGCAAGATAGAACAAATCGACACATATACAATCAAATTTATATTCCCGTATCCCAACGGTATTTTTCTTGCGAAGTTGGCCTCGGATGGGATGTCCGGCAAGGGGGTCGCATTCGCCAACATGCTCAGTTACCCCCGCCATTATCTTGAAAAATATCATCCGGTTCTGGGCGATAAGGATTTAATCGATGAAATGATGCGAGTGGGCAAATTCGAAAGCCCCTCTTCATTCTTTAAAAATATTATATTCCACACGCAGCAATATCCGGACTATCCGCGTTTGTGGCCGTGGATATATCGTAAATACAAATCCAGCCCGCCCTATAGTTTTGTTCGCAATCCGTATTACTGGATGGTAGATACCCAAGGTAATCAGTTGCCGTACATCGACCGCTTGGTTTTTAATCAAAAAAATGAAAAAATGCTCCCCGTGGCCGCCGCCGGCGGTGAGGTCAGCATGCAGAACCGCTTCATCCCTTTCGAAGAATATACCTACCTGATGAGCGAACGGAAAAACGGTGATTATGAAATTTATCACTGGTATAACGGCGATCGCAGCACGTTTGTAATTGCCTGTAATCTGAATTTTGACGTTAATCCGGAAAAACCCGTCACCCAATTAAAGCATGATCTGCTCAATGATCCGCGTTTTCGCCGGGCCCTTTCGCTTGCGATCGATCGCGAATCGATCATTCAGGCCGAGTACGGCGGTCTCACGAAGCCGGCACAGTGTGCCCCGGGACCCGAATCCTATTTTTATAATCCGCAGCTTTATCACAGCTTCACGGATTATAATCCCCAATGGGCAAATCGCCTGCTTGATGAAATAGGATTGACCGAACGAGATGACGAAGGATATCGCCGATCACGCAATGTCGGCCGTCTGACCTTTTATCTCAATGTTGCCCAGGGGTATTCCAGTTCGGGGATTATGCAGTTAGTCATCGATAACTGGGCGGATGTTGGATTGCGGGTGATTCCAAGGATTAAAAATCGCGGTTTGTTTTATGCTGAAAAAATGGGCTTGCAGCATGACCTGAATGTCTGGGTGGGCAACAGTGAATTTCTGCCGATGGTTTCGCCGCGTTATTTTGTTCCGCGAACCAGTGCTTGTAATTTTGCGGTTGGCTATGCCCGGTGGTACCAAAAGGGCGGATTATTTGGTGATCCACAGGCCGTGTCGCCCGGCTGTATCGAACCGCCGATCGGCAGTGACTGTCGCAATGTCATGGAATTATACGAACAATCGTGTGCCTATTCCGAACCGGCCGATCAGAAACGAATTTTCGATCAAATTTTAGAGATCAATGCGCATAATCTATGGACGATTAATATTTCGACGCCCCCGCCGGCCTTAGTAGTGGTTAAAAATGGCATGAAAAACGTACCCCGTTCGGCGGTTAGCTGTTGGGAGTTTAAAAGTCCCGGAAATACCGGCATTGAAACATTTTATTTCGAAAATCCCCGCCAGGCCGATAGTGTCATCACTGACATTGCCGATTCGATGATAAACGTTCAGATGCCCCCGAAATTTGCAAATCTGGTGGATGAGCCGTCGAATGGGGGTCATTCGCCAAATCACCATCGAATCCGTCAAATCATAAAATCCCTTTTTATCTTAATTATTCTCTTGCTTCTGGGTCTGGTCATTGTTCGCCACCCCTATATCGGCAGGCGGATTTTGATCATGATTCCGACACTGTTGATTGTATCAGTATTGGTTTTCCTGATCATTCAGGCGCCGCCGGGCGATTATCTCAGTTCGCGGATTATGATGCTCGAACAGGAAGGCAATCAAGCGGATGCCCAATTGATCGCCGATCTGAAGAAGATGTTCTGGCTGGAAGAACCGATGCCGGTTCGCTACGCACGCTGGCTGGGCCTGTACTGGTTTGCAACGTTTGAATCGAAAGATACCGGCTTATTGCAGGGCAACCTCGGCCGCAGTATGAGCGATGGAATGCCTGTCAATGATAAAGTGGGTGATCGAATTGTGCTGACGATATTGATCTCGGCCGGCTCGATCTTGTTCACCTGGGCACTGGCGATCCCGATGGGCATATATTCTGCGGTTAAACAGTATTCGATCGGCGATTACGTTTTTACATTTCTGGGCTTTATCGGGATGTGCATCCCGGCTTTTCTGTTGGCATTAGTGCTCATGTATTTTGCCAAAGTTGTTTTTGGCGTAACCATATCCGGCCTGTTCAGCAGTCAGTATGGGGCTCAATCGCAATGGTCGTGGGGTAAATTTTTGGATTTACTGAAACATATCTGGCTGCCGGTGATTGTACTGGGAGTTGGCGGAACAGCCGGTATGATCCGAATTATGCGCGGCAACCTGCTGGATGAATTAAAAAAGCCGTATGTCATCACCGCCCGGGCCAAAGGCGTCAAGCCGATCAAACTGCTCTTGAAATACCCCGTCCGAATGGCGCTCAATCCGTTTATCTCCGGTATTGGTGCACTGTTTCCGCAACTGGTTTCCGGGGGGGCGATTGTAGCGGTGGTCTTATCATTACCCACCGTCGGACCGCTGATGTTGGAAGCTTTGATGATGGAGGATATGTATCTGGCCGGATCTCTGCTGATGGTGCTAAGCTTATTGGGTGTGTTTGGAACGCTGGTCAGCGATCTGTTGCTGCTTTGGCTGGATCCAAGAATTCGATTTAAATCGGGGACACGATAAAAGTCGGTGAATCAAACAATGAAGGAAAAGAATCCAGTATCGTTACTTGAAATGTCGCCGCGACAGTTGATGTTGAGGCGATTTCTGCAGCATCGGCTGGCAGTGTGGGCATTTTTTTTGCTGCAGGTACTTTATCTGATTGCAATCTTTGCCGAATTTTTCGCACCTTATGGATCGCATTACAAGAATTTGGACTATGCCTATTGTCCGCCGCAAATCCCTAACTTAAGTTATGAAAAAGGTTTATATGTCCAGCAGTATACGCCCCATGTCGATCCGATTACGCTGCGAAAGACATACACGCTTTCGTCGCAAATCACACCGATTTGCTTTTTTGCAAAAGGTCAACCTTATCGACTTTTCGGCCTGATTCCTATGCGTCACCATTTTGTCGCTGTTGATAGTCGGGATGATCCCAATAATCATGAAGCGACGTTTTACTTACTGGGTGCGGATAAATACGGCCGAGACATCTTATCACGAATGATTTTCGGTGCACGAATTTCCCTGTCGGTTGGGGTAATCGCGATTATTGTAACCTTTGTATTAGGTCTGACAATCGGATCGATTTCCGGATATCTCGGCGGGGCGGTTGATAATTTTATTCAACGGACGATCGAAATCATCAATTCCGTTCCCAAGTTACCACTCTGGCTGGCGCTGGGGGCGATTATGCCCGATGATTGGTCTTCACTGAAAATCTATTTTGCCATTACCGTTGTTTTAAGCATGCTGGGCTGGACGCGCCTGGCCCGTGTGGTCCGTGGCAAATTGCTTTCTCTTCGCGAAGAAGATTTTGCGGTGGCCGCCTATCTTCTCGGCGCCGGTCACGCGCGGATCATTCTACGACACCTGCTGCCGGGATTTCTCAGCCATATTATTGTATCGATTACACTGACGATCCCGTGGATGATCTTGGGCGAGACGACATTGAGTTTTTTGGGAGTTGGTTTAAGACCGCCGATTGTAAGCTGGGGCGTGATGCTCCAGGATTGTATGAACATGACAACGGTTGCCAATTATCCGTGGTTAATGGTGCCGGTGGTTATGATTTTAGTCACGGTCCTTTCATTTAATTTTTTAGGTGACGGCCTTCGCGATGCAGCCGATCCCTATGCATGACGAATTAATATGACCGACAAACAGGACAATATACTTGAAGTAAGTCATTTGCAGACAAGCTTTTATATAGATGGTCAAAAGCTGCCGGCGGTGGATGATGTCAATTTCACCATCGAACGCGGCCGCACATTAGCCATCGTCGGTGAAAGCGGCTGCGGCAAGAGTGTAACCGCCTTATCGCTCTTAAGATTAATTGATAAGCCCGGTAAAATTGATAACGGCAAGATCACTTTTCTCCCACCCAAGGGAAATCCCATCGAAGTTATTTCCCTTAAACAAAAAGATCCGCTTCTTTATGAATTACGCGGCGGTTTGATCGGGATGATTTTCCAGGAACCCATGACAGCGCTGAGCCCGGTTTATACCATCGGCAATCAAATCGAAGAGGCACTTCATTTACATCAATCCATCGATAAAAAAGAGGCCAGGCAAAAGGCGATCGACATTCTGCGAAATGTGGGGATTCCCAATCCGGAAAAAGTGTTCAGCCAATTTCCCCACGAGATCAGCGGCGGTATGCGGCAGCGCGCGGTCATCGCGATGGCCCTCATTGCCGGCCCGCAACTGCTGATTGCCGATGAGCCGACAACCGCCTTGGATGTTACCATCCAGGCGCAGATTTTAATGTTGATTAAATCATTACAGCAGCAGATGGGAATTTCGGTTTTGCTGATTACCCATGACATCGGGGTCGTTGCCCAGGTGGCCGATATCGTTGCCGTGATGTATTTGGGTCGAATCGTCGAATCAGCGCCGGTTCGGGAACTCATCAAATCCCCGCGGCATCCTTATACCATGGCACTGCTTCAGTCGCTGCCGGGATTAAATACGGATAAAGAAAGATTGGCTTCCATCAAAGGATCGGTTCCCTCGTTGACAGAGATTCCAACAGGATGCCCGTTTCATCCGCGTTGTGATTACGCCCAGAAAGGCAGGTGCGATGTCGGCACGCCTCCTGATTTAAGAACCTTAACAGATACCCAATGTGCTGCATGTATCAGGGCAGAAGAGATACGCAATCATGAATGATGGCCATAACATTCTAAGAGTCAAGGGATTATGTAAGTATTTCCCGGTGTACGGCACCGGCTTTACCCACAGAGTGGAAAGTCTGGTCAAGGCCGTCGATCATGTAAGTTTTGATTTAAACGCCGGCCGAACGCTCGGATTAGTCGGCGAAAGCGGCTGCGGAAAAACAACCACATGCCGAACTCTCTTGCGTGCGTTGAAACCGACCGCCGGCGAGGTATGGCTGAAAACAAACGGAACTTATACGAATCTGGCCGGCTTAAAGCCGAAGCAGCTTCGGCCTCTGCGTCAGCAGATCCAGATGATCTTCCAGGATCCTTTTTCATCACTAAATCCGCGTATGACCGTCGGCAGTATCATCGCCGAACCGCTGGTCATCCACGGCATTGCCAAATCATCTCAGATCAAAAACAGGGTCGCCGAGATGCTGATCAAAGTAGGGCTCAAACCCGAACATGCCATGCGCTATCCACATGCCTTCAGCGGCGGCCAGAGACAGCGGATTGGTATCGCACGGGCGTTGATCATGAATCCCTCGGTGGTCATCTGCGATGAAGCTGTTTCTGCACTGGATGTCTCGGTACAGGCCCAGGTGATCAACCTGTTGGAAGATCTTCAGCGGGAATTCAATCTGGCTTACGTTTTTGTGGCACATGATTTAAGTGTGGTGCAGCATATCTGCGATCAGGTGGCGGTTATGTATGCCGGGCGAATCGTCGAATTCGGTAATACCGATGACATATTCTCCCAACCCAAACACCCTTATACCAAAGCCTTACTTGCGGCCGTACCATATCCCGACCCCGATAAAAAGATCGGCTATACGCTTTGCGGCGAACCGATTGATTTGGCAAATATACCCGCCGGATGCAGTTTTGCACCGCGCTGCCCGAAAAAGTGGGATTTATGTGCGAAAGACCGGCCGGATTTGATGGATGTCGGTGACCATCGAACAGTCGCCTGCCATTTATATACACAGAAAAATAACAACACTAAGATGCAGGAGGAAACTGAATGAATACCCGTCAACGCTGGTTAAACTCGATCTTATTTGAAGATATCGATAAACCGCATTTCGATCCCGGCCAGGGCAGAGAATCCACCTGGGCACGCTGGTATCAGGAAGGTCTGCCGCAGGATAAAAAGGGCGATGATATCATTGAATACGCCTATCGCCAGGCCGGCGGCAAAGACCCGTGGCCTGCCAAAGGGCCGGGGTTTTATGTCAATGAACGCATGATGCCGCATTTCGAAGAAAAGGTGATCGAACAAACGGATCGAACGAAAATAGTCCAGGACTGGAAAGGCAATATCTGCGAGATCAGCAGTGAATTCGATCTTCGCCACCTGCGCGACGCGATCGATTTTGTCACCCGTCGATGGATCAAGTGTCCCGTCGAATCCCGCAAAGACTGGCCCGATATGAAAAGGCGCTATGACCCCGATGAACCGGGCCGCCTGCCGGATGATGCGGCAGCGCTTGGACAGAAATTGAAAGATCGCGATTACCCGCTTCAGATCCATTTTGCCGGCCCATTCTGGCAATTGCGGGAATGGCTGGGCTTTGAGAATCTCTGCATGATGCTCTATGACGATCGGGCGTTTGTCCAGGAAATGATCGAGTTCTGGTCGGACTATATCGCCCGCCTGCTTAAGCGGACATTCGAATATTATATTCCGGATGGCTTTCATATCGCCGAAGATATGGCGTATAAAGGTTTTTCGATGATATCGCCGCAGGACTGTCGGGGATTGCTGATGCCGTGTTGGGAAAAATGGGGCCGGATCGTCCGGGAAGCCGGTGTTCCGGTTTATGCAGTCGATTCCGATGGGTATATTGGCGAACTCATCCCGTTGTGGATTGAATGCGGTGTGAACTGTTGTGATCCGATTGAAGTGGCGGCCGGTAATGATATCAATGCGTTCCGAAAAGAATTTGGAAGAAATATCGCGTATCGGGGCGGCGTGGATAAACGCTGTATCGCAGCAGGGCCCGGCGAAATCGATAAAGAAATTGAACGGATCAAACCGGTGATCCAGGACGGCGGTTACATCCCCGGGTGTGATCATGGCGTTCCCGCCGATGTGTCGTGGCCTGATTTTGTCTATTATGTAAAATTACTGGCTCAGGCAACGGGCTGGTTATAATCATCTGTGAAAGGAGATGACTTATGGCTCAGGATGCAACTAACAAAAAAAAGATAACCGTGTTAATCACGTGCATTATTTTGGCAGCAGTGGCTGTTTACTGGTTTCAATGTCGATCGAGGCCGAGTGGTGAGGTGGTGGTTGTCGCCGGTGCAACCCTGTTGAAATGCACCAACCCTGAATGCGGCGAGATTACCTCGATTTCTCAAAAAGAATTTCAAAAAATGATGCAGCAGCTTCCGTATGACACGGTTATGATGGGCAGTGTTACGGCCGTTCCTTTCGAATGTCCGCATTGCGGCCAGAAGAAGGCCTATATCGCAAGAAAGTGTCCCAAGTGTGAATATGTGTATATTTCCAAACCTAACGCTCGACCTGCAGATGCCGATCAATGTCCAAAGTGTGGATTTGTCGAAACAAAACAATAAAAAAACCGGATCGGGTAAAAAGAATGGATAGACGTTCATTTATGAAAAAAATGACGGGAGTGTCAGCAGGCTGTCTTTCTGCCTTAATGACAATGGGTATGAAATCACCGGATGATCAAGATCAAATACCCCAAAAAAGGAAAGGTCAAACCATGCCGAATATCCTGTTTCTATTCAGTGATCAACAGCGATATGACACGGTAAGCTGTTACGGATCACCGATTGTCGAGAATTTGACGCCAAACCTTGATAGACTGGCCGCTCAAGGAGTACGCTTTCAATATGCATTCACCCCGCAACCGGTATGCGGGCCCGCCCGATCCTGTCTTCAGACCGGAAAATATGCCACACAGACCGGCTGCTTTCGAAACCAGATTGCGTTGAAGACGGACGAAAAAACGATCGCCCATTATCTTGCCCAGGCCGGCTACGAGGTCGGCTATCTCGGTAAATGGCACTTGGCTTCGACGATAGGAATAGAAGGGGCCGAATATAATGTTCGTACCAAACCAATCCCGCCGCAACGGCGCGGGGGCTATAAGGATTTTTGGCTGGCGTCAGATGTCTTGGAATTTACATCGACCAGTTACAGCGGCCATATGTTCGATGCCGAAGGTAACCGCAGAGAATTTCCCAAAGACCGCTATCGGGTCGATGCCCAGACCGATTGGCTGATTGAATATCTGCGGAACCGAAACACGGACAACCCGTTTTTCATGTTTGCTTCCTACATCGAACCCCACCACCAAAACAATAGCGGCCATTTCGAAGGCCCCAAAGGCGCTAAAGAACGATTCGCCAAATACAATGTACCCGGCGACCTGGACGGCAGAGAGGGGGACTGGCAGGCAGAGATGCCGGATTATCTGGGCTGCTGTAAGAGCCTCGATGATAACGTTGGCCGTATTGTAGCGGAATTGGACCATCTGGGCTTGACCGAAAATACACTGATCATTTACACCTCGGATCATGGCTGCCATTTCAAGACCCGAAACAGCGAATACAAGCGTACCTGCCATGAGAATACAATTCATATTCCGATGATCATCAAGGGCCCCGGTTTTTCAGGCGGCAAGGTGATTAGCGAATTGGTCAGCCTGATCGATTTGACACCGACCATCCTAAAAAGCGCGGCAGCACCGATCCCCGATATAATGCAAGGCCGTCCCTTGCAGGATCTGGTTGATGGCGATGCGCGCGATTGGCCCGATGATGTGTTTATCCAGATCAGTGAAACACAGGTCGGCCGTGCGCTGCGAACCAAACAATGGACTTATTCCGTACGTGCCCATGGCAAAGACGGCGGAAAAGACCCCTCCAGCGATACCTATACCGAAGATTTCCTCTACGATAACCAGTCAGATCCGTTCCAGACGAACAATTTGATCGATAGCCCGGACCTTCTTAATGTCCGCAAAGAATTGGCCCGAAGACTGATCGATAGAATGATTGAAGCCGGTGAGAAAAAGCCTACCATGATAAAAAAACCACAACACGATAATGGAGCGTGATAAATGCTGTTAGGCTGATATTGTTTTTTTCTTTGAAAAAGAGTTGTGTTTAAGGCAGAAGGGCAGTCAAAAATAGTAAAAAATATACAACCGCCTGAACTGCAAGAGCTTATAGACATACTTTTAGCGGATAATGAAAAAACGGAGAGGGCGGGATTCGAACCCGCGGTAGGGACAAGCCCTACACAGCCTTTCCAAGGCTGCTCGATAAGCCACTCCGACACCTCTCCATTGTTCGTCGTTTGTGTTTCGTTATTCGGGATTCGTGGTTCGCGGACGGTTCCCGAACGAACAATGTTATCAGCGGGTATTTTAGGGGATTTTTGGGATTTGTCCAGTGTTATTGTGTGCCGGCCTGTGGTATAATCGCATCAAAAGTGAAACTTAGCATCTAACAAAATGACTTTAGATTCAAGCGGCTTATTTTCCGCCCGGCGGCGTTGTCGGGCGCAAAATCGTCCTCAACGTAGCTTCGGCTACGCCTGCGGCAATTTTGACCCTGCCGCCTTGCCGGGTCGAAAAAACGCTCACTTTCGGTCTAAAAACTCATTCTGTTAGAAGCTCTTGAAAGGAGGCTCGATATGAGCGACGAACTCAAAAAGATCATGGAGGGGGTCGAGGACCCAAAGGAAAACTCGTTTTCAACGATGTTCAGCGATTTCTACAACCGCAAGATGACCCCGATTGTGGTCTTCACCTGGGCCTGGTCGATCATCATTATTGTTATTGCTGTCTGGTCGGCCGTGCGGTTCTCCGACTCGCAAAAGATCAAAGACCAGATCATGTTCGCGGCGATCTTTATCTGCGCGGTAAGCTGGATAAACCTGATGAAAATCTGGGCATGGCAGATGATCCACCGCAACAGCATCAAACGCGATATCCGGCGCCTCCAGCGGTGTGTCGCCGAACTGGCACAGATTGTCGAGCGTAAATAGATCAGCCGGCTTTTTTCTTCTGGTTGGCCTGCAGGAACTGGGCCATTTCTTCTTCGGCGACGACTTTGGTGTTGTCGGAGCCGTCGATCTTAGCGACCGATTCAACCAGTCGTACCAAATCCGCCGCTGCCGGCAGCATGCCGAATTTGTGCGAAGGATTCACCACGCCGGCGTCCAGTCCGCATTTCATGGCCGCATCGACATACGCCCGGCAAATGCCGATCGTGCGGCCGGGCATTCCGATACAGCTGATCACAACATTAGCCGAGAGGTGTACCCCTTTGAGCTTGCGGCTGGAACGAATCTTTTTCATGGTTTCAAAACTGATATAGGTCTTGCTGGTGATGCCCGACTCGGTGGGGATGTCTTTGACCAGCGGCACGGCCGGAACCTCGAAAACCATCTGTTTCGGTGAAAAGCCGTAAGATTTAGCTTTCTCGGCGATTCGCAACGCCTGGCTGAACATGTCATCGATGGCGGATCTGGCGTTGGTGCCGTCGTATTCAGTGCTGAGCCTGCATGTAAAATCAAAATCCCAGTGTTTTCGCAGCTTAAACAAAGCGTCGGCGTTGCGTTCGGTAATCCCGCACAGCATCGGCCGGCCTATTTGCTGATCGGTATCGTACCACCGCTTGAGATTCTCGTGCAGCACCGCTTCGTGTTCGCTGTTGATGCAGATCGGCGTCTCACAGGTCGCCTGGATCAGGTCAACGTATCCGCCCATCATTTTGGATATTTCATCGGGATTGCTGCTGAGGCTGTCGAGATAAACGGCGATAAAGTCCGCGCCGTCGTAGCTTTGCACCTCGATCAAGGATTTCAGATACTGGACCTGCGGCGATGCCTCATTCATTTCGCCCGTATCCTTGACCTGTTTCATAATCGCACCGACCTTGGGGATTGCGGCGTTGATCGATTCGCCGATACTCAAAAGCGGATTGGCCTTGGTGTGGTCGCGGCCGAACAGGTAGTTCAGGATCGATGAGGTGTGCTCCAGTTCGACCATGCGCGGGGGATTGATGATCTGTCGAAGTTTGGTCAGGCCGCCGTTTTCCGCCGCGGCCGCATCGTAGATTCGCTCGCCGATACAGATCCGCTCCAGATTATTGCCGCAATAGCCGTCCACGGTCGCATCGCCGCATGGGGCGTTGTCCATCCCTTTCTCGCAGCCGCCGATCGTGCACAGGCTGAAATTCTCCGGCAGGAAACAATCGCCGCACTCCTCGCATTCGAACAACAGGTACTTGAAGCTCTTTTCCGAAGCGTTGAACAATTTATAGATGCAGCCCTTGTTCTTTTCGGTGCCCAATATCTTCATGACCTTGGCGAAAATATGAAATCCGCGGTAGTCGGAATCGAGAATCGCCCGGTGCATGAAATTAAAGAATTTGTGATTGAGGGTCTTTTTCTGGGTTGTTAACGCGACCTGCCAGCCGTTCTCATCGTACAGGTAAAACGTCTCTTTCGCGGGCCAGTAGAGATTGTCTTTGTATTGCTCCCACTCGGTGCCGATCTCGGCGGCTCGGGCGAGGATCTTCTTGAAAACCTCAAAATCATGTACACCGCCGAGGTCCACGCCGGCCGCACCCATCGCCCGGTACATCGCGATTTGCTGGGCCGCCCGTTCCATGTGTTCTTCGAACGTTTCTTTTTGAAGCTGTTCCAGAAATTCATCGCTGACAAAACAACCCGGCAGCTTGATATCGTGCATCAGCCGCGGGGCAGGATTCGTCGTGGTCAAAAAATACACATTGCCGATGACCGGTGTGTCGATGTGATAGTGCTGCATGTACTGGAACAGTTCGAGTGACTTTCGCCAGTCCCAACCGACCTGCGTGATGATAAACTCAGCGCCGCTGCGGATCTTCTTTTCCATCTTGTAATACTGCTGCATCTGCGAGGCTTCTGTATATTTGAATTGCGAAACCGCTGCACCGGGGCAGAACTGGTGGACCTTATCGACATTTTCGGGCTTGGTCTTGATGAAGGCATCGTTATTGATTTTCTTCATCAGAGCAAGCATTCCGATCGCCTCCAGTTCGAAAATACCCTTGGCCGAGGCGGGCTTGTCACCGGTCAGGACCAGAATACTCTCGACATTCATCTGTCGGTATCCGACCAGCGCACTGATCAGGCCGTCGCTGTTTCGGTCCTTACAGCTAATATGCGGAATAAAATCCAGGTCGCCCAACAGGTCCTTCATCTTCAGTGTGGTCAGAACATCCGAAGGATTGATGTTAGCCACGCCGCCCGGATTTTCCGGCAGAGTGATACCCACGAAATCAAAATCGTCCGGGATCGCTGTCGCATCGGTCTCTTTGTAGCTTTGCATAAAATGTTCGATCGGTTTGAAATTGTAGTTGGGCCCGCCGGTTAACTCGGCGACGATGATGAACTTATTTCCATCTTTGATCTGGCGGCTGAATCGTTTTTGTGCCATATCTCTACGACTCCTTTGCTAAGTCAATATCCTGTTCCGCGCACGCGAACACGGGTAAATACTTCTTATGGTTAATGTTATAATTTGTTTTGAGAGAGGGTGATACGGTATAGAAGCCATTTTTTTATACTATATTGCTATCTGTGGCTCGGCTTTCAACGAAAAGCGTGCCAGATTCGCCTTGTGGATAACTTGTTGAAAACAAAAGTCGGATGTTGGAAATCGGATTTGCGGCCTTTTTAACAAGCAATTTCCCTGACGCAGCAAGGGATTTAAACCGGTTGCGTTTGAAACAGGGCAAAATTAATATAACTGCTTTAATAAAATAGGTTTAAGATATCAGTGTCGCTGAAGTACAATTTGCAAATGTTCGTAAGGTTATCTTATAACCTTATTTTAACTAAACTTACATTTTCCTAACATGCAGGTCTTTTATTGCGTGGATAAGTCGGGCGAAAATCGAACGATCTTTTCTTTCAGTGCTTTGCAGGCGGTTTTCGGGTCTTTTGCGGCCGTAACCGCCCGGCACACCGCGACCGTCCGGGCACCGGCTTCGAGTATATCTTGAATATTGGATTCGTCGATCCCCCCGATAGCAACATGACCGAGGTTATGCGCATCGAGCATCTTGACACCGCCGGTGACGTAATCCATTCCAACCGCTTCGGCTGTCGGCTTGGTCGGCGTGGCAAACACCGGTCCCAGTGCCGCGTATGTCAACGGTTGTTGGCACGCGGCCTGTAACTGCGAAAAGCCGTGCGTACTTTTGCCGATGATCATCGGTTTTTGGATAAGCTTTTGAGCTTCCTTGGCGGGCAGATCGTTTTGGCCCAAATGCACCCCGTCCGAGTCGGCGGCAACCGCGATATCAACCCGGTCGTTGATGATACTCAGCACGTTGCCCTCGCGGCAAAGCTGTACGAATTCACTGGCCATCTCGAACCGCCGGTCATCGTCAATATTTTTGCTGCGCATCTGGATGCAATCGGCGCCGCCCTCGATGCACGCAAGCGTCAGGGGAAAAAGCACTGCCGGCAGATCGGTTGTGATGACCACATAGAGCCTGACCCTGCTGTATTTTTCCTGCGGCTGTGCAAACACCATAATATCTTTTTCGAGAATATACCCTGCATAGCGAAGCTGTTCGATCTGTGCGGCAACGGTTGCATCGATCGTCTGGGTCGTCTCGGCCAAAACCCGCAGCGCTTCGGGCAGACGCTTGGCCGCCGCCGTAAACGTATCCTCCAGCGATCCGCGGCTGAGTTGGTTATCCACCTTGAGCGTCGTGCCCACATCACCGCTTGTATCACGACAAGCCAGCAGTTTGCCGTTATCGAGCTTGCCGACAGCCCCGCTCAGTTCGTGCCGCATCTGCTTGACGCGGCCGCACAGCCCCGAATGATTCAGCACGAACCGACAGTACTCCTCCATCACCCGCAGCGCCTCGCGGGCACGGTTGAAATTCGCATCGATAATTCGATAACTGCTCCGCTGCATCAGTCCGCCTTATATGGATTCTCAATTTCAATAAACGGGATCTGTTCGGCACGCGGCAGTACCCACGGCCGTTGCGTACCGTCGATCAGCTTGTCCCAATGTTGGGATAGATCCAGTATCAGTCCCTTACGCAAAGTGATCGCCCGAAAACGGATCGTTTTACGCTTATCCGCAGGCTTGCCGATCGGCTCGGCGATGATCGTATCGATCTCGATATCTGCATCATCGATCATATGAGTGATCTCAAGTTTGATCGTCTTTTCGCCTTTGTCGATATCGAGCATGCCCCAGAATTTCGGCATGAAGATCGGCAGCTTCAACTGCGTCTGGCCCGGCAATATCACCGGCGCCACATACAGTTTTTTCTCGGGCACATTCAGCCCCGACCCGGCCAGACAATCGGTCACAAACCACGTCACCGGCGCCGTCATATAGGTCACCTCGTTCACATTCCAGAGATTCTGCGTCCAGGTGTAGCCTTTTTGCAAATGCACAAGCTGAATATTTCGCATAATATCGAAACAGTCCTGCACGTAGCCGCACTGCATCCCCAGCATTGCCGTATAACTTTCCAGGTAAAACGGCCAGCATCGCGAACCGGGATTGTCGATGCCGCTGTGAATATTCAAATCGTACACCTTATTGGTGTAGTAATTCGGCGCGCTTTTGAGCGATGTCTTGAACTGCGCCAGCACGGCCGCACGCGCCATTTCGAACGGCACAACATCACCCCATTTGCAGTAGCGGCTCACGAACTGACCGCCCAACTGCCCGGTGAACATACGATAATCCTGCGGATTCGATCCGTCCTCGTCGCAGCCGTAAGAGAAGAACCGCCCGTTCCACAGATACCGGATAAAATCCTTCTGCGTCTTCTTGAACTGCACAGCGCAATCTTGTTTCAGCGTTTCATCGCCGACCCCCTCGGCAATCACCTCGCCCGCCCGCAGCGTCGCCAGGTACATGCCCGTGATATAACTGTACAGCGGCGGATGCGAATAATCGTCATAGGTCGTATTGCCCTGCGGAATCTGGATATCGCCCTTGATCTGATCCTTCAAATAAGCCAGGGCCTTTTTCGCGTTCTCCGCATTGGCTTTGAGGTAATCGATATCGCCGGTCTGCTGATAATCCTTGGCAAGCTGGATCAGCCAGCCGCCGGTATTATCCAGCATCGTCCCTTTGGGCGTCGGCGTATCGCCTTTTTTATTCGCGATCCCAATGTAGTAATGCCCGTCGAAGTGCAGAATATATCCCTCGGGATCCTGTGACGCGGCGAACTGCATCATCTCCGAGCGGTCCAGTTCGGTAAACATCTTCTGATACAGCGGATGCGAGCTGATCCGCTGGTCCATCGTGCCGGCCAGCCCGCCCATCGCCCCTTCCATAATTGTAAAATCGCCGCTGCGGTTAAGAATCGAATTGGTATAGATCACATAGCTGCTATTAATCAGCTTGAACTTGAGCCATTCCGGATACGTGCTCTCGAGGATCGGTTTTTGCCATTCAAGCGTTTGGTCGAGGATGCGCTCGCGGTTAGCGGCGGCATACGTGACCAGCGATTCGAGATCATTGAAATAATTATGAAAATAGCGGCCGAAATCGCTCGATGGGAACGTTTGGTTCGGGTGGACATCATCCGGCATCACCAATTCCGGATAGTACCACGTGATCATAAACCGGATCGTGCGGGTCTCGGCCCCCTTGAGCGAGACGTTCATCGCGATCGCACTGGCGGCCTCTTTCCTCTGCTCGGGATCGTACAGGGGTGTTTTGCCGGCGGCTTCAGAAAACTTGCCGCTGTCGCGAAATTCCTGCCATGCGGCGTCGGCGTTATCCACCGCGTAAGCGGGCAGCGCGGTAATCTCGACATCCGGCTCGTTTTCCGCGAGGATCGCCACATCGGTGAGGTAATTCTGGAACGTGGCCTTGTTAGGGATAAACGGCTTTTCGGTGAACTGCCGCACGCCCTTGTAAGTGCCGATCTCAATCGGTTCGGCATATGTCTCGACCCGATCCATCCAGCCCCAGTCGATGCGGCGGATGTGCCAGGCGGAATTTTCCTTAACGTTTTTCAACTGCTCCAGATCCTGTGCATCGGCGATTCGTCGGCCGATGATATCCTCGAACGACAGCGCGATACTGACATCCATCGGCCGGTCTTTTGGGTTGACCAGCGTCACCTCGAAAAATGCAACCGGCAGGGCCGAATCCTTGATATTGTGCGGCACCAGTCCGCTGTAGCCGTGGATCGAAACGCGGCACATCGGCTGCGGATTACGGTCATCCTCGAAACTGATCCGTGCGGCTGGAAATAGCCCGCGATACGTCGAGTGGGCGTAACCGTGCATATCGCCGTATTGTCCCTCGTCGCGCACTAATCGCCGAAGAACAGGATGATCTTCCTTGAAGTTTTTCTCCCATATCGCGAAAAAGCCCGCCCGGGTATCCTTGATCACGCCGTCCTCATGCGTACAGTTCAGGGCGATGCGCGTAAAGCGGCCGTCCGGCCCGAAACCAAAACAGCCCGTCCCGATCCCCCCTAATGGCACGCCGCTGGGGCCGATATGATCCCGCAGCGCAAGGTAGTTATACGACCCGCCGCCGCCCGAAGCGCCGCCGAAAAAGCTCGCATTGGCCGTGTCCGCACCGTAATCAACCTGCCCATTGACAGAAACACTAATCGCTGCAATGAAAACAACCGCGAAATACCACTTCCTTAACACCATACATCATCTCCTTCAATTCTTAAACTGAACGTTTAAAAGTCAAAACAAACACTAACTTAGATGTAATATTAACTTAGCACTATATTGTCATTCCCGCGAAAGCGGGATTCCAGGAAGCTAAAAAACAAACTGGATGCCTGCTTTTGCAGGCATGACATTCATGTCGACCAGTTTGAGTACTATACCAAATCGTCCGAAATCCTCAATAAGAAAAATCTGCCGCAAGTTTGCCTTGAAGGACGCCAGCGGTACGATGAACTGCAAATATATCGTCGTTATTTACAGTCGCTGAATTGCCGATGATCTTGCTTGAAATCGAACCAACCGGCGGTACGGATTGAGAAAATGGTGATTTATGCAAACCAGCGATGTATTGTGGGCCCATTCCAATTGAGAAATTATGATAGTATTTGAGAAAACATCACTGGTCGAACCGAGTTTATGAAAACTACGATGCACTGAGGTTCAACGCAGGGGAAGCCTGGCAACGGATGTAAAGGTTGCGCCGTTATCCATCGTGATGTCCAATGCGAACGCACGGGGAAAATTGGCATCGGTCGAATACGTGACCGTTAAGGTGTTGGCATCTTCGTTACAGTCACACGTTATTGTAACGGCTGATTTGCAGACATAATCATACTGCAGGTGATTAAAAAGTACGTAATCGCTCTCATTTTCTCATTCACCTCTTAAATCTTTTAGTATCATATATAACCAGAATTCTCGGAGAAGTCAAGGATGAAGCCAAAAAAAATAAAAAAAGCCGCAAATTCGAAATTTGCGGCCTTTTGTGTTATTTCAGATTGCTGTTATTCATTCGGTGTTAGGGTTCCTGGACACGGCGACGTTGTCATAAACGTGTCGGTGTCCACTTTTTGCCAGGCGGCGTTAAATATCGTCAGGTCGGTCAGTGACACGTGTTTGCGCGAACCGTATTTGTTTTTGCCGTCGTAGTCATGTGCAAAGTCAGCACAATAGCAGTTGTTAGGTACTCGTCCAAAACCCGAATAGGTGTCGGTTTTTACCCAGCAATCATTGAATAATGTCAAATCGCTTAGCGTTACATATTTTCGCGATCCGTTTTTGTTTTTACCGTCAAAGAGTGCATCGCAGTCGCCTTTACACTGGTACTTGTAGCACCAGCAGGTAGGTTTGCCGATTCGTACCCATTCGGCATAATCCGGATCGGTTGAGGGGTAGCACTCCGGCGTTGTCGTAATGGCAAAAGCCATATCGATGGAATCCGGATGTTGCGGATGTCCAAGCGGATACCGCAATTCGCCCCAGTTGGGATCGGGATCAAAGATGCGGAAAACGGCATCGTCGTTCCAATGCTGCATCGATGTTTTCCAACCGAACATGGTGTTGGGAGAGCACGGATCGATCTCGACCCAGATATCCAGCCAGTACACTTTGGGAACATCTTCGCGGCCGTTCTGGAAGAAGGCTTCACAGGGATCGATGTAGATATCGTAACGCCAGATTTGCCGATCACCGAATTGGATCGGCGTGCCGACATACGGATCCCAGAACCATTCATAGTCCGGCAGGTTGCGGTAGAGCACTTCGTTGAATTCCGCGGAATTGAAGTCCTGTGCCCACAACAGTTCACCCGGCATACTGTAGCCGGTGGGGCTGTCTGCGGCCGGAATGTCATCATGGATACTGAGATGGATTAGATCAATCTTACCTTTTAGATCATCAAACCATGAGCCCCAGAAATGGACATCGGTGATATAGCCCTGCTGAATACAAAGGAAATCATCGGCCAATATGCGGGGAACGCCGTCTCGACGATCGCACCGCATATCGATGCCCTCAGGAGATTCATCCGGCGGTTGGATCCACTTGGTAAACCGGTTTGGTTCGTTCGGCTCGGGGGCGGTCGTGATCATAA
>CAZFDE010000009.1:0-60760 GCA_964517795.1 uncultured Pirellulales bacterium
CTTAACCCATCGCGCAAGTCTTTTTTATAAATTTTTATGAAATATTCGGGTTAGACTTTCATCGGCCACTCAAAGGATTCGGTTAATCTGAAGGTCTAAAAAACTACAAATCCGGATAAATCCCTTAAAATTTGCAGCTATCAAGCCCTTTTTTCCGGAGATATTTCTGGTGATATTCTTCGGCCCGATAAAATCGACTTGCCTGGGTGATTTCGGTGACGATGGGCTTATTAAATCGACCTGAATTATCGAGCTGTTTTTTCATCTCCTGGGCCGCCTGACACTGGGCATCATTGACGTAAAAAACCGCCGAACGATACTGCGAACCAACATCCGGGCCTTGTCGATTGGGCGTGGTCGGGTCATGCAGGTCCCAAAAAACGGCTAATAGTTTTTGATATGAGATAAGATTCGGGTCGTAAATGATCCGCAGGGCCTCGGCGTGCCCGGTGCGGTCGGAGCATACCTGCCGATATGTGGGATTTTGGGTATGGCCGCCGGTGTAGCCGACCTCGGTTGCGATGACCCCGTCGAGCTTATCGAACGCGGCCTGAACCGACCAGAAACACCCGGCCGCAAAGATCGCTTCGTCATATTTTTCTTCGTTTGGCATCGAAGTATCCGGCATCTTAGCAACCTCCTTTAATTTGAGGGTATCAGTGTCCCTGGTGCCCTCGTTTGTTTCATCACAACCGCAAAAAAAGGCACTCATGCCGATTAAAGCAGTAAAAACAAAAAAACTATTTAACTTCGCGTTCATATTGTATTTTACGAAGACATCTGTCATCCCGTTCACCAAAAAACGCCCATTGCAATACACATATTTGTTCCGGCAAACTGCATCAATAGAAGCGTCCTTGCGAATCGGCCCGGATTAATGTAAAATCACACGACTTAAAGGGAATATAGAATGGATTGTTGTAAGATCAACGGTAATAAACACACAAAACCCTTATCAAGCGGATTATCCCGGCGTAATTTCATCAAAACGGCTTCATTGATCGGCCTTTTCACCATCGTCCCAAGACACGTTCTTGGCGGCAACGGGCATACCCCGCCCAGCGAACGGGTCAATATCGCTTCGATCGGCCTGAACGGGATGGGGGCGATCGATCTTGAGAACGTCAAAGACGATAATAATATTGTTGCCCTGTGCGATGTCGATGAACAACTGGCTGGGCCGATTTTCGCCGAATTTCCCATGGCCCGGAAATACCGCGATTACCGCGTCATGCTCGACAAGCAAAAGGATATCGACGCGGTGATGATCGCTACACCGGACCATACTCATGCCGTGATTGCGATGGCGGCGATCAAAGCGGGCAAGCACGTGTTCATCCAAAAGCCGCTGACCCATACGATCTTCGAGGCCCGGCAGTTGACACTGGCCGCTCGCGAAGCCAACGTCGCAACCCAAATGGGCAATCAGGGCCAGGCCCGCGAAAACGCGCGGCTGCTGCGCGAGATGCTCGCCGACAATGCGATCGGCACGGTTCGAAAGGCCTATGGCTGGACCCGAAAACCGTACGGCATGTGGCCGCAGGGCGATTTGCAAAAACCCAAAGACACGCCGCCGGTCCCCAGAACACTCGATTGGGATATCTGGTTAGGTCCGGCTCCGTATCGTGACTACCACCCGGCGTATCATCCTTTCAACTGGCGCGGCTGGTGGGATTTCGGCACCGGCGGACTGGGGGATGTCGGCTGTCATGTTTATCCTTATATCTTTAACAGCCTGCATATCGAACGGGTCATCAGCGTCGAGGCCAGTTCATCGAAATTCAGCGACCAGACCTATCCCGAAGGTTCGATCGTCCGTTACCAGCTTGCCTCACGCGATCAAACCGCGCCGATCCGGTTTACCTGGTACGACGGCGGGCTGGAACCACCGAGGCCCGATGCACTCGAACCGAATCGCAGCCTCAAAGGATACAGCCAGATTTATCAAGGGGACAAAGGCACGATCATTATGGGGCATAAGACCGGTCCGCGGCTGATTCCCGAATCGCAAATGAAAGCATATAAACAACCGCCCAAGACGCTTCCGCGTTCGCCGGGCCATTACAAAGAATGGATCAATGCCTGCAAAGGCGGCCTGCCCGCCGGCTCGAACTTCGATGTTGCCGGGCCGATCGCCGAGGCGGTCGTCATGGGCAATGTTGCGATCCGAATGAGAAAGAAACTGCTGTGGGACCCGGTGAATATGAAATTCCCGAATTGCCCCGAAGCGGACCCCTATGTTCATTATGAATATCGTGAAGGCTGGACACTTTAAATATTTGAGAGGAAATGATTATGAAAAAGTTAGCGATTTTCTGTTTGCTGATTCTCGTGAGTCCATCTTTATTTGCCGGTTCGGCTTGCGATACGCACCCGGTTGCGACGGCTGCAACCGGTTATGCGCCTTTGTTCGCCAAAGGACTGGAGGGCTGTCAGGATGCCGATAACTGGACACTGATCGATGGCGTGCTGACGAATCCCGAACCCAAAGACGGCAAGAACCTATGGACCCAGAACGAATATGAGAATTTTATTCTCGATCTGGAATTCAAGCTCGCGGAGAACACCAACAGCGGCATCTTCATTCGCGGTGCCGATACGGTCAACTGGCTGCATAAAGCCATCGAGGTCCAGATCTATGATTCGGTGGGCCGCAAGCCGGACACCCACATCTGCGGCGCGATCTTTGACTGTCTGGCGCCGTCGGCTAACACAGTCAAAGAACCCGGCAAGTGGAACCGCATGACCATCAAAGCGGCTGACAATATCATCATCGTGATCCTGAATAATCAGCAGGTCCTTTTTATGAATCTCGACCACTGGCCGCAGGCGCACCGGAATCCGGACGGCACCGAAAATAAATTCGAGATCGCCTACAAAGATATGGCCCGTACCGGCGCGATCGGTTTTCAGGACCACGGCAAAAAAATCTGGTATCGCAATATCATGATCAAGGAACTGCCGGTTCAGCAAGCCCCCTGGCAGGTGCTCTTCGACGGCAGCGATCTGTCGAACTGGACGGACGAAAACAATATCTGGACAATCAAGGACGGTGCGATCGCATTCAACGGCGAACTCGACGGCAAGCATAAGGCGAATAACTATATCTGGTCGAAAGAAAAATTCGGCGATTTTATGCTCGATCTGGAGTTTAAGGTTTCGCCCAAAGGCAACAGCGGTATCTTCTTTCGGACGGCGGATACCGACGATCCGGTCCAGACGGGGATCGAATTTCAGGTAACTGACGTTCACGGCCTGGAGACACTGACCAGAGGAAAAGGCGGTTCGATCTACGATTGCCTGGCACCGTCACGAAATACGATGCGCCCGGCCGGGCAGTGGAACCATGTGACCCTTATCGCAAAAAGCAATCGGATCATCGCGGTACTCAACGGGTGGAAAACCATTGATATGAATCTCAATGACTGGACCGAGGCGGGCAAAAACCCGGACGGCAGCGAAAATAAATTCAAGACCGCTTATAAAGATATGCCGCGGGCCGGTTATATTGGATTCCAGGACCACGGCAAGAAGGTCTGGTTCCGCAATGTCAAGGTCAAGCCGCTAAACGGCTGCTCATAAAAACCAATTTGCAAAGGAGTGCAATATGCTGGATCGACGGGAGTTTATTAAACAGTCCGGATTCGGGCTTTTGGGGATGGGTAAGCTGCTTGAGCTGCCGTTTTTCCCGAAAAAGCAGACCGGCCCGAACGTGATCCTGATCATGACCGACGACCAGGGCTATGGCGATCTGGCCTGTCTGGGTAATCCCTGGATCAAAACTCCCCATCTCGACGCACTCTATCGTCAGAGCACACGACTGACGGATTTCCATGTCAGCCCGACCTGTTCGCCGACCCGTGCGGCCCTGATGAGCGGCTGCTACAACAGCCGCGTCGGGGTTTGGCATACGGTCATGGGCCGCTCGCTGCTGGCCAGAGATCGCGTTACCATGGCGGATGTCTTCGAATCCAACGGTTATCGTACTGCAATCTTCGGCAAGTGGCACCTCGGCGACAATTACCCGTATCGCCCGCAGGACCGCGGCTTTGAATATACGCTGGTCCACGGCGGCGGCGGGGTCGGCCAGACGCCGGATTACTGGGACAACGATTATTTTGACGATACGTATTTGCTAAACGGCAAGCCGAAAAAATATGACGGCTACTGCACCGATGTCTGGTTCGATGAGGCGATCCGCTATATCGAAGCGCGTCGCGACCAGCCGTTTTTCGTTTATCTTTCGACCAACGCGCCGCATCATCCGCTGAATATCGATGAACATCACGTGCGGCCGTATATGATGCAGGGCATCCCCAGACAAAGAGCAAAGTTCTACGGCATGATCACCAATATTGACGAAAACATCGGCAAGCTGCGGGCGAAGCTGGCCGAGCTACAGATCGAGGACAATACCATCCTGATTTTCATGACCGACAACGGCACGGCCGACGGACAGTCCAGGGGCAACCGCGACAAAAAGTTTTTTGACGCCGAAATGCGCGGCGCCAAGGCTTCGCCGTATGAGGGCGGCCATCGCGTACCGCTGTTTGTACGCTGGCCGGGCGGCAATATCCCCGAAGACCACGATATCGACACGCTCAGTGCCCATATTGATGTCTTGCCGACGCTGATCGATATGTGCGGGCTGAACAAGCCGTTCGGGGCTCAATTCGACGGACAAAATCTCTGGCCGCTGCTGAGCAGTCAATCAAAAGACCTGGCCGACCGGACGATCATCATCGATTCACAGCGCGTGGAATATCCTCAGAAATGGCGAAAATCCTGTGTGATGAACAAACAGTGGCGGCTGATCAATGGCGAGGAACTTTACGATATCCAAAACGATCTGTCCCAGCACAATGATATCGCCGCCGATCATCCGCAGGTGGTCGAAATACTGCGCAGGCAATACGAAAACTGGTGGGCCGACATTTCCAAATCGTTCGACCGTTACGAACGGATCGTTATCGGTTCCAACGCAGAAAACCCAACACCCCTGACCGCCATGGACTGGCATACGGTCATCGAAGAAATCCCCTGGAACCAGAACATGATTCGCGATGCGTTGGCCGGTAACGGCTTTTGGGCGGTCGAGATCGCGCGGGACGGTCGGTATGCATTTTCACTTCGCCGCTGGCCCAAAGAAATCAGCCGGGCCATCAATGCCTACGCGGGCAAATCCGTGGCTATCCATCCGGTCAAGGCGCGACTGCGGATCGGTGATATCGATCAGACGATCGATATTGATGCGCATTTCCACAAGATCACATTCAGGGTCGATCTGAAAAAAGGCCCGGCCAAGCTGCAAACATGGTTCATCGATGCCGATGAGACCGCCCGCGGCGCGTATTATGTCGAGGCCGAATACGTGTCCTGATGCGAGCTGCCATACATGACCTTTTGAACGGCGCGTTTGATTACGCCCGTTAAGATCGATAACTTTCCCTGGATTTTAAGAACGAGTTTGTTATACTCTGCGGTTCTTTTGGAAATAAGGTGATGATGAATTACGATGTCCATATTCATACGCAATACTGCGGCCACGCCGAGGGGATGACGATCCCGGCGATTATTGCCCGCGCCAACGCGCTGGGTCTGAAGACCATCGCGATCACTGACCATGTTTACAGCGAAAACGAACTGCCGGTGATCGAGAAGATCGCACGACAGGTCAAGCAAATCCCATCCGAAACCCGCGTCATTGTCGGCGTTGAAATGGATACGGACGGTACCAGGACCGACGGTTCGTTCGTCTGCGATCCGCCCGATGGGATCGACCTGATCCTGGCGGGCACACATTATATCCCCGGCGACGGCAAATACCCCAAATGTCCCGAGGACAATCCGCTCAGCGGCGAGGAGCTGCTGGACCGCTGGCGAACGACACTGCTGGGCACCGTCACGAATCCGACGGTTACAACGCTGGTGCATCCCGGCCGCATGATCGCTGTATCGCTCGATCTGGACATCTTTTTCGACGATATGCTTGCCATATTAGCCGAGGCGGCGCCGATCGCCGCCCAAAATGATATTCTCTGGGAGATCAACGAACTGGATGGCAAAAAACTGCGGCCGGACTACCACGACCAGTGGCACCGCATCTACCAGATCGCGCTCGACGCCGGCGTAAAACTGATTTATGGCTCCGACGCCCACAGCCCCGACCGTATCGCCGAATCTGACTTTGTCGAACACGTTCTCAAGGACCTGCCCGCCGGTTGCCTGCAAAGCCCTGAAACGCTAAACTGGTAACATGATGAACGACAAAAATATTATTTTGATCGGGATGTGCGGTGCGGGTAAAAGCACCGTCGGCGTATTGTTAGCCAAGACGATGGGCCGCTACTTCCTCGATACCGATGTCTATATCCAGGCGATCGAGAACCAGACGCTTCAGCAGATCATCGACCAGCGCGGCATGGATGCATTCTGCAAACTCGAAGAATCGCATATCTGCTGCATCGACCTGGCCAACGCCGTCATCGCCACCGGCGGCAGTGCGGTTTACAGCGAACCGGCGATGACCCATCTGGCCCAAAACGGGATTATGATTCACCTCGATTTGGATTTAGCAAGTATTCAGCAGCGGGTGAAGAACCTCTATACCCGCGGTGTGGTCATGGAAAAAGGTCAGACGCTCGCGAGCCTTTACGAAAAGCGCCAGCCGCTGTACGAAAAATACGCCCGGATCACGATCGACTGCCGCGGCAAAAATCACGACCAGATCGTCAACGCGATCATTGAAAAGCTTAATCACGATCCATCTCTACCGTAATGGTTTCCTGCGGCCGCAATAAGACCGGCCCCAACAGGCCTGAATCTTTCGCTGTGCCGTGGCGATTGGCAAGCGTATTAGTCACCCGCACGACAATCGTATTTTTGCCCGGCTGGAGCATTTCAGTTACATTCAACCGATACGGCCGCCACAGTAACGGCTTTTGAACTGTGATACCGTTGATCTCGACCTCGGCGACATCGTGAACCTTACCCAGATCGAGCAGCCAGCGATGATTTTCCCTCAGTGCATTTGCAGGCAGTTGAAGCCTATATTCATAACGTGCTTTGCCGCTGTAATCCGGCTTGATTTCTGTCCATGAGCCCAGCATTACTTCTCGTGACGAATTCACCTCGTTTTCAAAAGCAAATTGCCACTTGCCGTCCAGTGCGATCGGCTCGAATTTCAAATCGACATTCAATATAGTTGAATAATCGCGTTTACCATCGGTGCCCTTGAGCGGATATGTTCCCAGTTGATCGACGATAACCTCTGCGATCAGATTGTCCTTGTCAACTCGAACGCTTAAGACATCGAGTTCGCATTCGGTCAGGTGCGGCAATAGCGAATCTTTACGAAATATCACGATCATCAGCTTATAGGGTTCCAGCGATAACGGTAAAACCGTGGTACTGTCGCCTGTATTGAAAATCGGTGCCATTCGCTGACTGCCGTCATCCGGATCCCACAGTTCGGGTGTACCGGTCTCAAGGAAAGTAATCGTCGGGCGGATCGCATTTTCCCCTTCGTTCATGACCAGATAAACTGTCGCGTTGCGGCGCTGGCGCTTGAGAACACGGACCTTCTCGCAGGCCGGCTCCAGTCGAACCAGTCGGGCCTGGACTTTGTCGAGTAAGACTTTAAGTTGCGAGATATCTTTGGCAAATGCCGCCCAGCCCTTGCCGGTTGGGTGCGGGGTATCAGATGGCGCCTCGCCGAATAACAGATCCATCTGTTTTTGCAATTCTTCATCGCGGCCGTCAATCTCCTCCTGCGGCATCGATTGATAGGCAATCACCACACCGCCGTTTTGGACCATTTGTTTAAGAATCTGTATGGCTTTTAGGCTAAATGTCGCCGCGGCGGGCAAGACTGTGACCTTGTACTTTTGCAGGCCGACACGCAGGCCGTCTTTGACCGGTTTGGCTTTATACGTCATGGCCGGATCGTCATTGAGACAGCCTTCATCCAGCAGATCAAATGCCACCTGCATATCTTCCATCGCGTAGTATGCCTCGCGGAAAGCCTGGTCCATCTGAAATATTTCCGGATCCATCGCCCGGGCATAGATCGTACTGGCCGGATTGATCAGTGCCGTATTGGATATCGCCAAACCCAATCCCATCTCCTGAACGCGACCGTTCCAAAGATTGATGTGTTTTTGGGCGAACCACCATGTATTAGACGGATCGAACGGCGGGGCGAAATACACCGCATCCGGATTTGTCCAGAAAGCATGATACGAAACCAAATTGCAGCCGCGTGCCATCAGGTTGCCGTTGACATAGCGAACCAGTTCGGGCGTGACGTCCCAACCGTAGCCGCCGAAGACTTCGAAAAGTACCCGCTCGTTTCCGAGTTGATTGGATGAACTGGTGGCCCAGCGCGGTACCAGGCTGCGATTGGTCGGCAGGATCTGGCCGTAGATCGCATCGACTCCGGGCACCGAGGCCCATTGGTTGTTCAGTAAATCATCGCCGCCGCCGATCGCCGCACTTGGCGGAGCGTCATCGACCACCGGATTGGTGATAAAATCCAGCCCATGATGGGCGGCCCATTGGCCCTGGATGCGATAAAACGGATCGGACCAGCCATTCACGATGGCTTTGTAATAATGCGCGCGAATTCTGCGTCCCGCCCGTCCCAGATCATTGAAAACCGATGCCAGTACTTTGGCACTCGAAGAATCCTGCTTTTCGAAAGTCTTCGGGAATGTTTCACTCCAGACATAAAATCCATGGTTCCAGGCGATCGCCGGTTCATCGTTCCAGAATCCCTTGAAGGCCGAATCCATTGCCCAAGGGAAACGCCGGCGAACCTCTTCGTAAATGATCCGGACATGACGTTCGAGTGTTTGAGGATTGAGCAAATCCGGGTAATTGACGGGCATTTCTTTAACAAAATCCTTGCCAAAGAATTCGACCGCCCATGTTCCTTTGGGCGTGTCCCATGATTTACCTTTAAGGAATAATTCTGTCAGATCAAGCATCCCCTTGGCCGCAGGTTTGCCGTTTATGATGGGCATGGCTGCGACGGCAAAGATCTTATCAGCAGACATCAGCGGCGCGAAAAAACGCCATTGGTCATTATTTTCAAAATCATCCTCATACAAAACCGTACTGTCCGGCGCGATGACCTTAAAATTATCGTACTGACCCATTTCCGGATTCGGCAGCCGGATACCCACTGAGCCGCTTTTGAAGGTATCATCCTCGGTTACATCGACCGATTGGCCGTTGATAAAAGTTTCGATGCGGTTACCGGTCAGTTTCGTTTCGATATGATAGAACGTATCCTCATTCAATTCGAACGGCAGCTTCGTTGACGGCAGTTGACCGGTGACCTTGCCGTCTTTAACAATCATTTTCTTCAAGGCGGGCACGCCATCGCCCAGCTCGGTTTTATCACTGATCGCCCAGGCATAGCCGCTATCGGTTTGTTTTTCGGCCCGAAAAACCCACTCCGTCTGCACATACAAGCCGGGGATAAATTCACGAAACGGATAATGCTTACCCCAGTTTTCCGGCATCATATCCAGCGAAAACATGTAATCGGTCCAGTCAGCACCCTTATTGCCGATAACCATATCACATCCACGGGACTTCAATCGGCCTTCGGCGATCTGAACTGCCGGCGGCAGTGTCGATATGCCGGGAAAGACCTTTCGTAAATTGATCAGCCCCGATGCCTTTAAGGTTTCCTGAACATGAAGGATCTTTTGCGCCCGCAGATCCGGCCGCGGTTCAAATACACGATCGCCGACATTGCCGCCGCCGACAATAATCTCGGCCCCCCAGC
The DNA here is from genome assembly GCA_964517795.1 of uncultured Pirellulales bacterium. Taxonomy (GTDB): domain Bacteria; phylum Planctomycetota; class Phycisphaerae; order Sedimentisphaerales; family Anaerobacaceae; genus CAZFDE01. The sequence continues at coordinate 9,797 of CAZFDE010000009.1, forward strand.
CGTGGGGGATTTGGTTGTCACTGGCGATCCAGACAACCATACCCAGATTCTTTGCCTGACGCAGAACAACTTCGAATAACTCATAAAATGCTTCCGTATAAAACGGTGGATTCGAATGCAGCGGAAACATCATAATCCCGCTGAATCCAGCCGCATGCATTTGTTTCATCTGCGCGCGAATAATCTCGGGTGTCATGTCCGTCTGATGCCAAAACCACAGTACCCCGGGCATACTCTCGGCGGGGGGGTTCAAAAAACGTTGCGGATCCAGCGGCCGCTGCGCTGGTGAATGTTCAATTAAATCGGTATTGAAAAAGCCCAGACCCATTAACATTTCGCCGCATATGAAAACCATCATCAAAATTAAGTGTTTTTGAAAGCGGCAGAGCGATGTTCCTGGTGACATGCGGTTATCGTGAATAATCATTCGCATTCCTTTCATAAAAAATGAATACCGATGATTATCTGTAAAACCACAAATCGGTCAAGGAGGATATTGGCGGGAATGCACGCAACATGAACAACAGTAAACATTTGCGCAGATTTTGACGAAGAAGTTCGTTCGATCGCGACAGGTCAATAATAATATTTCAACGTGATATCGAAATCCCACAGATCCCGGGCGCCTTTTTTGCTTTCGACCTTGATATCGGTACACTGCAAACTGGTCCATCGCATCTGCAGTGTGGCTAACAGGCGGGCGAATGTTTCGATATTGATCTCCTCGAAGGACAGCTTGGCGGTCTGGGTTTTCTGGCCTTTCGAGCGTCGCGGCGGACTGATATTCGGTTTATACCGGTTGGTAGGGATTCGCAATTCGGAGGTGACATCGGTGATCACCCGGGCGAAATCGAACTCGGTTGCACCGTCTTGATTTTGGGCAAATTCCAGCCGCTTGGGGTCCAGCTCGATGATCTCGGTGATGACCCGGCGGGCGTCGTCGGCCTGGTCGAGACTCTCCTCGAGATTTGTCTCGGCGTTGGGGATGAACACTTTCCAGCTCAACAGCGGCCACAGGCCGATCAAAACCGCTGCTGCGATGTAGTAAACCGTTACATTACGATAGATTTCGCGCATTATTGTCTCCTTCTGCCGCGCTGCGGCATGACCGACACACTAAATACATCCCGGCCGTCTTTCTGGCTTAAGCGTTGGCCGCCGACCTCGAAGCCGACTTTTTTGATCGCCTCGAAAAGACTCAATGTTGCATTGCGGCTGGAGGTATCGCCGGAGAATGTGATCGACTGAGTTGTGATCGAAATCTTTTCGACGTTGATATCCGTGCGGTCGGCACAATCGTTAATGGCCTTGAGCATCAGGGTGAACCGCGCGGGCACCGAGTCCTCGCCGGATGCACTGAGCAGCCCGCTTTTGAGGCTTTTGATTTTATTGCGTGTGCTTTGCAGATTACGCAGCGCTTTCTTGAGGTCTTTATCCATGGATTTGCCCATCATGGCGGCGCTGTAATCCTCGCGCAGCTTTTTATAAACGGACCGGCGGTACCGGCCGACCTGAAAGGACTGCATCTGGAAATAGACGCCCATCGCCAAAAATACGATCCCCGCGGCGATGCTGAGGATCTTGACGGTCCGTTCGATGCGTTTGCGTCGTCCCTGATAGGGCATAAAATCGGTTCGAAAGTCCGCCGGGCTTTCTTTCGCATTACTCCACAGACAGGTCGCATATGCAATTGCCGCGTCCACCGGGTCGATCGATTCGTCCGATACGTATTCGGCGAACATATCGAATACATCGGTCGCAATGATACTTTTGTCCAGTCGCGTTTTCAGATCGCTCAGGTCGGCGGTATTGCTGCTGTCGAACATATAAATCCCGTCGATCGTTTCGTCCGATCGGGCCCCGATCACAAAGGGAATCTCCCGGGCGAACAGGGTGGATCGATCAAGCTGCGGATTGATCGGGAAAGACCGCAGCAGGCGGCTGATCTTATCTTTGAGATAAAGCAGATACCCGTTTTGCTGCGAAAGAATGCTGTACACCACGCCGTTTTCCGACAGTGCGGCCTCGTCCCGCATCTGCAGTAACCGGTAGAGCGATTCGATATCCGGCTCGACGATCACGGGATCCAGCCGATAGCTCTGGAATCCGCGAATGATCTGCTGCAATTGTTCTTTGGGGATGCTGTACAGTTCGATCTGCGAGCCGGATTCGTCCGAGTCGATCACCCGAAAGGCGACCGCGATCGCAGAAACATCGGTAGAGAGGACCTCTTCGGCATCGTAGCGGATGGTGGCCCGGACCTGGCGAATGTCCTGAAATTCGCTGTGAATCTTATTCTGAAGAAAATACGAGCAATCCAGCGTAATGGCAATGTCTTCGGCTTTTTCCTTGAGCTTCAACTGTTCGCTGACCTGTCCGGCGATCTGCTCATAGGGATTATCCTGCTCGGTCGGCTGCAAGGTGACTTCAAAGAGCCGTTCGAGCGGATGGTCTTTGCCTTCGGCATTCACACAGCATACGGTTGCCTTATCCGGTCTAAGATATATTCCAATTCGTTTTTTTCCCGGCACAGAAAAACTCCATTCATTTACGTTATCATAAGCGATCGGTGATCACACCGATTCGTTTGAATTTCTCACCTCGTTTAACGGCGCCGATCACGGCCGAGGCTTTGGCCGTACCGCTGACAGCGGTGATCCGGATCGAAAAATCGGTACTTTCGGTAACAATAAAATCCTGGCACCGTTCGATCGCACTGGCATAGCCGTATAATTCCGTACGAAGCTCCTCAATACTCTCAAACGGTTTGACCCGTCGCCGCTGGATGATCGCCTCGGCAATATTCTGGCTGTAGCCGCCGAACATAAACGCCGCTTCCAGTACGTGACGCGGAGCCGTATTGATATTGACCTTGCGTATCGGCCACAGCGATATATATTTCAGCGCCGATTCGTCGCGCTCGCCGCTTTCGTATTTCGGCCGCGTGAGAAACTCCGCATCGATAATCGAGCTGTGGAACAACTTGGAAAAATCATACAAATGCACATCGGCGGACACTTTTGTCTTGACGGTGCGCTTGCGACGACTGAGTCGCCGTCCGCGTTTGTCTTTGATCTCTCGCTGTTCGGTTGTTACAAAATTTTTAAATTCCTTTTGAAACGGCTTATTATCGGCGATGACATACAGTTGTTCATAAAACTGATCGAGTTCAACATCGTTGATATCCATCCATTCGCAAAAGAGCGTAAAACCGGCTTGCAGTTCGCGCTGTATTTGCTCGTCTTCCATAATCGCCCAGCCGATGGGATATTTGGCGTTTTCGTCTTCGATACGGATCGTCACGGTGGCCGAGCCGATCTCGACTTCGGCCGGTTCCTGGATCAACGGCCATCGCGGACCGTAAGGGCCGGGTATTTCGACCTGCATCGACTGCGTCAGTGATGTTTGATCGCTTGATTTTTGCCTGCGCCGCGGTCGATTCGGATCGTTGATATCATTGAAGTCGTTGATATCGTTCTCATCGAAATCATCGTCGATCCATACATCCTGCTCAAAATCGGATTGCTCCAGGGTCATTTGCGGGTTTTGATAATCTTCACCGTAAAGCCACATCGCATATTCTTCTTTCATCCGGCGATACGCGACTTCATCCATCGCGAACACATCGGAGAAATCCGGCTCGTTGGGCCGCTCGATCAACTGCGGATCGATCTGTTGAAGAGCGGCCATCGCGTATTTCAGGCCTGAATCGCAGGCATACCGGGCCGCCTGATAATCCATCAGGTACTGCATCCGGTGTCGCCGCGCCGCGACCGTGGTGGCCATCAGGTATCCGATAAAGGATAAAACCATCAGCAGCACCAGCGTCATCAACAGCGCAATACCGTGTTGTTTCCTGAGATGATGCATTATTCGATCCATTGCTCTTGATTCGGGTCGGCTTCATCGGCGCTCGACATCGGTTCGTTCGCGTCGGTTTCGTCCAGTTCTTCGTACTCGAAATCCGATTCGCCCTCCGGTCCCAGCAGGATGCTGTTGCCGTCGATCTGCGAAACAAATTTGAATTGGATCGGCCGGGTTCGATCGACTGCAACCGTACGCACCAGCTTATCCAACTCGTCCACATCGAACCGGCCCTGATAATCCTCGAAAATAGGGCCGAATGATAAGGACAATTCGATCGCCGGCGGCAATTCATCCGAGCTCCACGTATCCTCGTATTCCGGTTCCCATTCGACGTCATCCGGCGCGTTCGGGTTACCCTGCGGATTGAGCGGGACACTTTTGATGACCCGAATTCTGAAGTAACTCAGTCCGCTGGCGATCGGCACGAACATCTCCCGTTGAAAATCTTCTTTCTGACTGTCGAGCAGTTTATCTTCCGGGATCATCCCGCTGTGTTTGCGATAGACGATGATGCCGCCATAAAAAGGATCGTAATCGCTTTGCCAGATGATCTGCTCGAACGTTCGTTTTTTGTTGGCTTGATTATAAAAGGTTTTTTCGATCTCAAGGCGGCTGACCCAGAATCCCTCATCCAGATTATTGCTGATGCGGATAACGGTATCGTCGCCGGTCTGATAGATGCCGTCGATGTCCCGCGCGATCCGCTGGAGGATCTGCAAGCCCAGATTTTGATCTTCGTCGCGGTCCAGGATTGCCGCCCCCGCGCGCTCGGCCCGCTGGTAGAGCGCCAAAACCGCAATCAGCACGATCGCTGTCATCATCAGCGCCGTCAGCATCTCGATCAGCGAAAAAGCGTTTTGTTTGCGATGTGTATTCATCGAACCACTCATTGTTACTCATTCATAAACCGTTCAAAAATTTCCTCCGGGGTCAATTGCTGCATCTGTTCGGGTGACATCCCTTCCAGCGGTGTCGAGTCCTGCGGTACGAACTCCTGTTCACGTCCCTCGAATCCGAAATCCAGGAGCCGTTCTTTTTCTTTTTCCGCCATAACTTGGGTCAGTTGTTCTTTGGAAACGCCGGTCAGCCAACTGGTCAATTCGACCTGCTGCTGCTCGCCGAGGCTGTCGTAATAATAGGCCGAACATATCCCCCGAACCCACATGTTCGAGGTGATCGGCTCATAAAAGGTTTCGACCCGGGTCTCCCACTCGATCTGCGGATACCGCTCACTGGTGCCGAACTCGGTCATATTCTCAACCGCGGGGCGCGAGAGCAGTTGTTCCATGTTTTCGCGCGCGATCTCGAACGCCCGGTATTTGGTCCGCATATCGTCGGAGGCCTCCAGGCTGCGATTGATGACCACAAAGACGCTGGAGCAGATAATGCCCAGCAGGATGATCGCCACGCTGACCTCGATCAGGCTAAAGCCGCTGTGTTGTCGTTTTCTGTTTTGCATTCGTACAATCCGGTCAAAGATTCATCTCATCGTCCGTTTTGGGATACAATAATTCCACATCCCCCGGCTCGACCGTGATCTGTCCGTTGAGCCGGTTCACCACCACGGAGTACGGCCGGTCGTCTTTATCCAGCAAAACGATCTTGCCGCCGAATTGCCAGCCGAGCCGCCCGGCCCGAAATTTCGCACGGCCTTCGTTGGTCCAGTCCCCGTCGTCAAATTCCACATACGCCACATAACAGTTTTCTGAAAAATTCTTTTCGGCGATGATCTCTTCCTCGAGAACCTGCGAGAGCACCGGCGTGGTGATCTCACGCAGCAGATACGACTGCTCGGGAATATCGACGATCACCTCGTAATGCCGATCGCTTTCGGCCGCCGAACGAACCGCCATCTGCATGGTCGATACGAAATCGTGGATCTGCCCGCGGAAACCGCCGCGCGCGAGCATGGCCCTGAGCGGCACACCCACCAACGACACCAGTAATCCCGCCAGCACCATGACCACCATCGCCTCGGCCAGTGTCAGGCCCTTGGCTCGAAGACGGTAAACCGGCAATCGCCCCGAAGTGCGCTTACTCGGCATCGGTACTGTACAGGTCGGTGTTATCATCTTCACCGCCTTCTTCACCGTCGGCGCCCCAACTGATAATCACGAAGGGCTTGCCGCTTTCCGGGTAAAGCTGGTAATAAAATTCGTTGCCCCATGCATCCAGGGGAACCTCGGTCGTTTCCAGATAGCCGCCCTGCTGCCAGCCGTCCAGATCGGTCGGTTCTTCCACCAGTTCATATAACCCGATGTCCTCGCTGGGATACTGGCCGGTGTCCAGTTTGAACTGGATCACCGCATTATGCAGCATCTTGAGATTGGCTTTGGTCGAGATCACTTTGGCCTTCTCGATCCGCCCGATCACATTCGTGGCCACCACGGTGGCCAGCAAACCGAGAATGATCAAAATCGCGATCAGTTCCACCATCGTAAAACCGCCACGCCGTCTTTTATTGTTTCGTTTTTGTTTCATATTGACGATCTCCTGTTTTAAACAAATTATTCCAATAAACCGCCGGATACATTCAGGATCGGCAGGATTGTCGCCACGGCGATCACCGCGACAACCCCGGCCATGAATACCACTAAAACCGGTTCGAGCAAGACCCCTAACCGTTCGATGACCACATCGGTCGAGGCCTCGAGGTCTTCGCTGATATTTTTGAGCATTTTCTCCAGCTCACCGCTTTTTTCACCGACCGTAACCATATGGGCCAGGGCCGGATCGATTACGCCGCTTTCACGCAGCGGCGTGGCGATATCCGCCCCTGACAAGATGCGTTCCCGCGCGGCCAGGACCGCCTGTTTGAGCGGCATATTGCCGGTCACCTCCGACACCACCCGAAGCGACTCGGCCATGCTCAATCCCGAACTCAATAGGGTCGAAAGTGTCGAGGTGAACCGCGAAACCACGCGCTGTTTGATCAGCGGCCCGAACATGGGCAGCCAGAGCAAAAACTTATCGCGGATCATCGCCCCGCGTTCGGTCCGCAGGTACCGACGGATTCCGTAGATCACCGCAGCGATTGAACCGATCACCACCAGAATCCACCCACTGGTTAATATATGGCCGATCACCAGCATTTGTTTGGTGATCCACGGTAATTCCTGACCGGTGCTGGCGATCTGGGTCGCAATTTTGGGGATGACCATGGTGGTCAAAAAGATAATCGCCCCCAGACAGGCGATACTCAGCACGATCGGGTACATCATCGCCGTAATCACCTTGGATTCGACATTGCGGCGTTTCTCCATGAACTTGGCGATGGTTGCAAAACTCGATCCCAGCGTCCCGGTTACCTCGCCGACACGGATCATGCTGATATAAATAATATCGAAGATATCGCTGTATTCGGCCACGGCATCGGAAAACGATTCGCCGGTGATCACCCGGTCGCGAATATCGTTGAGCGCGTTTCGCAACCGCACATCGGAAACCTGCATGGTCAAGACGGTAATCGCCTCGGTCAGTTTGATCCCGGAATTGAGCAGCGTGGCCATCTGTTTGGTAAAATCGATCAGTTCGCTTTTTTTTCCGCCGCGGCCGATATTGCCGAAAAACGAGCGGCCCTCACCGCCGGTGCTGACCGGTTCGACCGTAGTCGGGTGGATGTTGCGGGCGCGCAACTGTTTACGGGCCGCATAGGGGCTTTCGGCCGAAACCGTGCCCTTGGCCTTTTTGCCGCTTGGCGCAATCGCTGTATAATGATATCTCGGCATTGTAAACCACCCTGTATTTACATAATATCCGCCTGGGTCACGCGCAGCACTTCGCTGATCGTGGTCATGCCCGAAAGCACTTTGCGGGCACCGTCCATACGAAGCGTCTGCAGGCCGGCGTTCAAGGCTGTTTTCTTGATGACCCCGGCGCTTTCCTGTTTATAGATCAGATCCTGGATTTCTGAATTGACCATCATCAGTTCATAGACTCCCGTCCGGCCGCGGTATCCGGTCTGGAAGCATTTGTCGCAGCCTTCGCCGATATAGAATTCGTGTTCGCCGCTCGAGAGTGCCTCGTCGCTGAGCCCCAGTTCGCGTAACTCGTGCGGCGAGGGCTGGTGCGGTTTTTTACAGTTCTGGCAGATACGGCGGACCAGTCGCTGGGCCATCACGGCGATCAGAGACGAGCTGACCAGATAGGGCTCGACGCCCAGATCCAGCAGACGGCTGATCGCGCCGGCCGAATCGTTCGTATGCAGCGTGCTGAACACCAGGTGCCCGGTCAGTGACGACTGGATCGCCATCCGCGCGGTCTCGATATCGCGGACCTCGCCGACCATGATCACATCGGGATCCTGACGCAGCACGTGCCGCAGCGAATTAGCGAAATTCATCCCCTTTTTGGTTGCCACCTGCATCTGGCTGATGCCGCCGAGCTGATACTCGATCGGGTCTTCGATGGTCATGATATTTTTTTCGGCCGAATTGAGTCGTTGCAGACAGGCATAGAGGGTCGTGCTTTTACCGCTGCCGGTCGGCCCGGTCACAAAGATCACCCCGTGTGTCCGCGTCAGCAGCGAATCGAATTTTTTCAGGTCCTCGGACCACAAGCCCAGTTCATTAAGCCCCAGCAGCGCCGTGCTTTTATCCAGAATACGCAGCACACTGCGTTCGCCGTAACTGGTCGGCACGGTGCTGACACGCAGGTCGATTTCGCGTTGCCCGAGGCGCACACTGCATCGACCGTCCTGCGGCATTCGCCGTTCGGCAATATCCATGCCCGCCATCACCTTGATACGCGAGATAATCAGCGGCAGCACGTTACGGTTCAGTGTCAGCATATCGTACAGGATGCCGTCGATCCGGTAGCGGATCTGGATCTTGGTTTCGTAGGGGTGCACATGAATATCGCTGGCCCGAAGCTGCAGCGCTCGAAACAGAATATCGTTGACCAATCGAATCACCGGCGGGCGATTGACCACGTCCAGCAGGTCGTCCGATGAGGCGGCCTCGTCCACCAACTGATCAAGGTTCTGCGAATCAACTTCTTCGGCCACTTCTTCGATCACGGTACTGCGCTGCTCGTAGGCCGTGTCGATCGCGGCCGTGATCGTCGTGCGGGTTGCCAGTGCGCCGCGGACCGGCATTTTGGTCATTTTGGAAACATTGTCAATCACCTCGAATCCCAGCGGCTTGGAGGTGATCACCACTAACTCGCCGTTATCCTCGCCCTGGATACCGATACAGGAATGATGCTGAGCATAGGCGGCCGGAACCGATTCCACAAATTCTTTCGGCACGTGATCACCGGGGATATCCGGGTAGAACTGCTGACCCAGCGCCTCGGCGAACAACTGCAGGATCGCATCCTCGGTAAAATACGGACAGGCCAGGAGTACCTCGTCAATGCGGCGTCCGCTGTCCGGATTGTTCTCGAAAAATTCAGCCAGCTTGCCCGCATCGATCGTTCCCGTCCGCTCAGCGGTATGTAACAGTAACGACTTCATAAAACCTGCTTAATACGTGCAAATAAATCTGATCAGTCCTCATCCAGCACCCGCAACGGATTGACGGGCTCGGGTTTAATCCCCGGCCAATCCTCATATTCCTGAAATTCTTTTTCCATTTTTTCAAAAGCGGCACGATTACGCTCGGAAATTTTGACCAACTCCGGTAAATCACCATAAGCTTCGTCTGGACGCAGAATATTAGCTTTTACAAAAACATATAATTTCGAATCGCGCGCGGTGTTCGATGTACTTCTAAAAAGCCCGCCCACAACAGGCAAGTCGCCCAATATCGGCACTTTCGAGCCGCCTTTACTTTGATTGAGCTTGATCAGGCCGCCTAATATAATGGTTTTGTTATTGGGGACCGTTACAACCGTATCAATATTACTGGTGGTCGTATCCGGGGGCGCTCCCGCTTCCGGTGCTTCGCCGAAGTCGCTGCGTTCCAGTTGAATTTGAAGCAGTAACAGCTCTCCTTCACTGATGTTGGGTGTGATATTCAGCGTGATCCCCGCATCATAAGATCTGAAATCAGTTGTTGTCCGTTGGGTCCCTTCATCAGGAATAATCACCTGTTCAATTGACACATTGGTAGTATCGGTTGTTTTGATCTCACCCTTTTGGCCGTCATTCACCAGGATCTTGGGTTTCGCCAAAATGCGGCCATAATTGCGTGTTTGCATCGCTGTGAGTAATGCCTGAATATGACGGTCGCTGTAGAATCCCTGGGCTACTCCGGTTTTCGGTGAGGAATAGGCTTCTCGAACCGTCTGGTCGAGAAATGGGCTGGTAATGGAGCCGACCACATCCATTGTTTCATCTGCTTCCATCACCGGAAATTTACTGGCAAGCTGCAAATCCAAATCAAAAAGATCGGTCCGAGTTACTTCGACTAAAGTAACATCAATCAGAACCTGGGGCCTGCGCCGGTCCAGTGTTGTGATGAGTTTCTGGATCCACTCCTGATTGCGTTTATTGGCAAAAACCAATAATGAAAAGGTGTTCGGATCCGGGACAATCACGATCTTCTCGTCTTCATTGCGCGGGACCTGTTCGATCTTGCCTTCCTGGTCCTGAACGGTTTCCTGGATCAGTTCCGTGAGTATTTCTGCGACATGACCGGGCGGCTGGTTCTGCAGTTGATACACCTCGTAGGGGATCGCCTGGGCTAAGGTTTCGCTGTCCACATAGCTGATGATCGTGGCGATCTGCAGATGCTGTTCGGTGGTCGCATTAACGAGCAATGAATTGGTCGTTTCCACCACGATGACCTGCGGCTCTTCGGTGGGTGCTTCGCCGATCTCGCCGGTTGCCGGTGCGGCCTGCGTGGGCGGCTGCGGTGTCCGCTGGGTTCGCTGCTGCTGCTGACGGGTGATCCGCCCGCGTGTGGATGTCCGCGCTGTCTCGGTCAAAATACCCAGATCGGCCAGCTTACTGTAAACATCCTCGGCATCGACGTACTGCAGCTCGTACAGCCGCAGCGTTCGCAGGTCCTGCTGGGATACATCCAGCGCATCGACAAACTGCTCGACCACATCCAGATCGGATGTCAGCCCGATCATCAGGATCCGGTTGGTCCGCTCGTCGGCATCGAGATACACCCCCGGCTGGGCCGGCTGTTCCGGTGTCGGAGTCGGGGTCGGCGGTCGGCGGCTGCGGCTGGTGCGACGGCTTGGCGTCGGCTGGGCGGCCTGTGTCGTGGCGACCGTAATCGATATCTCCCCGAGCTGTTCGACCAGTTTTTCGATCTTTGGGGCAATCGTCTCGGCCATTGTATAACGCAACTGGCGAAACCGAAATTCCTTCGGTTCGCCGGGCTTGTCCACCATCGCTAATAATTCCTCAATCCGCGGCATTCGGAACGCATAACCGGTTACAATCAGTGTACCCGCCTCGGGGATTTCGGTTACATTCGCACTGAGTTTCATGCTGTCCAGCAGCTTCTTGGCAGTCGCTGTGGGAATATAATCCAATTCGAATACACGCGTCACCACGACGTCGCCGTATTCGACTTTTTCGGGATTCAGTGACGGATCCAGGTCGAGCACCTCCGCCGCCGGGGCGATCACCACAAAATTGTCCTTGCGGGTCATGACTAACTGACGAAATTTCAATACCGATTCGAGCAGCGGATATAACTGTTCGACCGTTACTTTGCCTTGCAGCTTTAAGTGCACATCGCCGGTCACCTTGGCCGGGTCGTACAGATAATCCATGTTCAGGTATTTTCCGACCAGATCGATCAGTTCGATCACCGGCAAACGCTCGGGCAGATCCAGCTCTAAGATCGCCTGTTCGCCTTCCAGCGGCTCAGGCCGATACGTATTTTCTCTTATCGGCTGCGGTTCGTCGGCAACCGGTTCAATCATTCCGCTTTCGGGAGCCGGTTCGTCCAATTCATCGGTCGGTTGCAGTTGTGCCGGCGGTTCAGTAGAAACGATTTTCTGGTCTTCGGCTTTTTGACGCTGCTGCTGCTTTTTCTGCTTGCGTGTTTTTTCCGCATCCGCCAAAGAGTCGATCAGATTACCGAACAGTTCATCGGTTGGTGCATCGGTTTGCGCGGATTGCGGCCGGACGGGTGCGTTGGGACTTGCCTGTTGTTGAGCCGGTGGAGCAGGTGGTGCTTGCACAGCGGTCGAATCGCCGCTTACAAGCGAATCGATCGTTTCCAGAACCGTATCTTCCATGTCTGCCGGACAAACGACAAAGAGCTTGCCCTCATGAAGATCCATCAGCATTCGCATTCTCTGAACCGTCCCGGGCGGATCGCGAAACGTACCGATCGAAACATTCCGTAAACGCTCTTCAAGTTGTTTGTTGATAGGCAATATGTCATCGATTGGTTTTTCGAGTTTCTCGGAAACGATCGCATATTCGGTTTTATCATCCACGATCTTCAAAACCGTCGCAGCTTTGAGCAAATTCAACGCGTCGGCCGTGATCAGCAAGCTGTCCGTCCCCGGCAGATGCGAGGTCGTGACTGCCTCGAACTTTTCCATGTACGCCTGGCCGGCCTGCGGACTGATATGCCTTAGCCTCACTACCCGATATCGGGCCGGTGCGTTGGGTGAATTATCCTGCCCCAGTAACGCACAACTACATATTAGAAAAGCAATTACAATACATGCATACTGCAAAGATACACTGCCCTTCAAGGGGATTTGCCGTGTTAAATGCATACTTTGACTCCAACGTCTGACAAAAACGCACCTTCTTTTTTACTAATTATCGGACAACCGCCATATAATCGCTTAAAATAAATCCTTTTTTTAGAAGCCTTTACGAACATATTCTTGTTTCGTCCCATAACTGTAACAATACCTTTTTCACCACATATAATCAGACAGCCGTGCGGCCGGAAAGTTCCCACAGAAATGTTAAAATGGGAAAGCTGGCCAAATATTTTTTAACCCAGCCCGCCTGCCGCAAAAAAAGCTGTTTCGCCGTCAATTTCGAAGATCACACGCTGGATAACGCATCTATCCAAAGTTTTTTTTGGCGTAACTTTAGTCCGATAAAGGCCTTATAGATTTATCAAAAAAGATGCGATTTAATGTTTGACTATCGCGAATTTTACGTCTATGATTCTGTGATTTTTTTTGAGTCTAAATTTTAGAAACCTTAAGGCAAAAGGAGGTACGAACAATAACATGGCTGATTCGACACAATTACTAAAAGACAAATTAACGCCGGAACATTTTGATCGTCTGGCCGCGCTCAAAAACAGCAAGGCCAACGAGTTCATCGCCGATGCGATTGCGTTGTGCAATCCCGAATCGGTTTATATCATGACCGATGCCGAGGACGACATCGCCTATATCCGCGAAATGTCGGTGAAAAATAAAGAGGAAATGCCCCTGAACATCAAGGGCCATACCTGCCACTTCGACGGCATCAAGGACCAGGGCCGCGACCGAAAGGCAACGAAATACCTCGTTCCCGAGACCGACAAGCTCAGTGAGGCGCTCAACCAGATCGATCGCAAGACCGGCCTCGACGAGGTCCGCTCGTTTTTGAAAGATTCGATGACCGGCCGCACAATGATTGTCCGCTGTCTGTCACTGGGTCCGACCGGTTCGGTCTTTACCGTGCCCTGTCTGCAAGTTACCGATTCCTATTACGTCGCTCACAGCGAAGATCTGCTCTATCGTGTCGCCTATGAACATTTCAAGGCAATGGGCGATGCCCCCAACTTCTTCTGTTTTATGCACTCGTGCGGCAAGATGGACGAGAACATGGTCAGCGTCGAGGTGGATAAACGACGAATCTACATCGATTACACCGAAGATAAGGTTTACAGTGTCAATACCCAGTACGGCGGCAACACGATGGGCCTTAAGAAACTCGCGCTGCGGCTGACGATCCGAAAGGCCGACCGCGAAGGCTGGCTCGCCGAACATATGTTCCTGATGGGCTGTAAAGGCCCCGGCGGCCGCAAGACCTATATGGCCGGTGCGTTCCCCAGCGCCTGCGGCAAGACCTCAACCGCGATGCTGCCCGGTGAAACGATTGTCGGCGACGATATCGCCTACTTCCGAAACATCGACGGCAAGTTCATGGCCGTCAATGCCGAGGCGGGCATCTTCGGGATCGTCCAGAATGTCACCGCTGAAGACGATCCGGCCATCTGGGAAGTTCTGACCAATCCCTACGAGGTGATTTTCTCCAATATTCTCGTTAAAGACGGCAAGCCGTACTGGCTCGGTATGGGTCAGGATACCCCAAATGAAGGCATCAACTTCTCCGGCCAGTGGCACAAGGGCAAAAAGGATGACGCCGGCAATGAAATCCCGTTGGCCCACAAAAACGCCCGCTACGCCGTCAAGATCAAGGCACTGGGTAACTGTGATCCGGAAATCGACAATAAGAACGGCGTCGAACTGGGTGCGGTCATGTACGGCGGTCGCGATCCCAAGAGCTACGTCCCGGTCCAGCAGTCGTTCGACTGGCAGCACGGCATCGTCGCGTATGGCGCATCGCTGGAGACTGAAACGACCTTCGCGACCATCGGCAAGGAAGGCGTGCCGGAAATCAACCTGATGAGTATCCAGGATTTCGTGGCGATCCCGCTCAGTAAATATATCCAGAACAACCTCGATTTCACCAAGGGCATGGCCAATCCGCCGCTGGTCTTCGGCGTCAACTACTTCCTGCGCGACCTCGAAGAAGGCAAATTCGTTAACGGCGTCCGAGACAAGCATGTCTGGGTCAAGTGGATGGAGCTTCGGGTCCACAGTGAGGTTGATGCAATCACCACACCGACCGGCCTGATCCCCAAATACGAAGACCTCGTGCCGCTGTTTAAGGATGTGCTCGGCAAAGACTACAGCAAAGAGGATTACGTCAAGCAGTTCACAATCCGTGTGCCGGAGAACCTGGCTAAGATGGACCGCGTGATGAAATACCATCGCGATAAGGTTTCGGCCGATCAGCCCGTCCTGTTCAAGGTCCTCGAAGAGCAGAAACAGCGACTGCTGGATTTGCAGAAAGAAAAAGGCGATTACGTCAGCCCGCTCGATCTGTAAAATTGCAAATGAACCCAACAACAAAGCCGCTCGCAATGAACGAGCGGCTTTTTTCATTCCCCGCCGTGTCCCGAAATTCATGCATTCGGAATCGGAATAAACAATGATTTGACTTTGGGGGCCGGTTTGAGTAAACTATTTCTTTTGGGATTTGGCAGAATCAGGGGTTATTGAAGCGTTTGGGGTATGATGTCATCAGACAAGAAAGAAAACTGCGGTCTTTTCGGGATTTTCGGTGACCGCGAAGCGGTTGAAAAGACGTATTACGGGCTTTACAGCCTTCAGCATCGGGGCCAGGAGTCGGCGGGCATTGCCTCGCTCACCGACGGCCGCATCCAGTGTTATACCGGCATGGGGACCGTCGGGCGGGTCTTTCGCAGCGGCACCGGCGCACTCGACAAACTCAGCAGCGAGGTAGCGATCGGTCACGTGCGGTATTCGACGACCGGCTCGAGCAACCCGATTAACTGCCAGCCGCTGGTGTGCGAATATTCGCGCGGGCAGGTCGCCGTCGCCCATAACGGTAACCTGGTCAATGCGGGCCTGCTGCGGGACGAATACGAGGCCTACGGCAGCATCTTCAAATCGACCTCGGATACCGAAATCATCGTGCACCTGCTGGCCAAGCCCACCCATATCAGCAAGCCCGATCCGCTGGCCCATGTACTCAATCATCTGCAGGGGGCGTATTGTTTATTGTTTTTATTCCCAGACCGGATCGAAGCGGCCCGCGATCCCTTTGGTGTACACCCGCTGTGTCTGGGCCGGACCGAAAACGGCGGACACGTCGTCGCCAGCGAATCCTGCGCGCTCGATGCGATCAACGCCGAATTCGTCCGCGAGGTCGCGCCGGGCGAGATTGTAACGCTCAATAAAAACGGTTTGCACAGCCGCTTCTTCGTGGAGCCGGGGACCGTTACGCCGGGGCATTGTATTTTCGAGCATGTATATTTCGCCAAGCAGAACAGTTTTTTCTTCGGCGAAAACGTTCACGAATTTCGCAAAAAACTCGGCCGACAGCTTGCCCGCGAATATCCGGTCGATGCGGACGTCGTGATCCCGGTGCCGGATTCGGGGACCTCGGCGGCGATCGGCTATTCGCAAGAAAGCGATACGCCGTTTGATATGGGGATGATCCGCAGCCACTACGTCGGCCGCACGTTCATCGCGCCCAGCCAGGAACTGCGCGAACTGGCGGTGAAGCTCAAACTCTCGGTGGTTAAAGAAGTCGTCAAAGATAAACGCATCGTGGTGGTGGACGATTCGATCGTTCGCGGCACAACGACGCGCGGCAAGATCCTCACCTTGCGCCAGGCCGGGGCAAAAGAAATCCATATGCGGGTGAGCTGCCCGCCAATCCGATATCCGTGTTTTTACGGAATCGATTTTCCGACCAGTGAGGAACTGCTGGCTAATAATCGCAACCGCGACGAGATCAAAGACTTTCTGCAAGTCGATAGTATCGGCTATCTGTCGCTGGAAGGGATGCTCACGTGTGCGGAACTGCCGGACGATCATTTTTGCACGGCGTGCTGGGCGGGCCAGTATAAGATCCCGGTCGATACGATTGTGAATAAATTTGCGCTGGAACGGTACCAGATGCAGATGTTCGATGATTATGAAAGCTGATCAAGGCTAACATCATGAGCCGACCGATGACCTATGCACAGGTGGGCGTCAGTATCGACGCCAACGACGAGATGGTCGAGCGGATCGATCATTATGTCACCGCTACGTACGGGCAGCGCGTGCTGAAGATGAAAAACGCATTCGCCGGGCTGTTTCGGCTCGATTACGACGAGAAGTTGTTTCGCAAGAATTATAAGAATCCGGTGCTGGTGGCCTGTACCGACGGGGTCGGCAGCAAGGTTCAGCTCGCCTCGATGATCCATCGGTATTCGAGTGTGGGGATCGACCTGGTGGCAATGAGCGTCAACGATATGCTGGTTCAGGGGGCCGAGCCGTTGTTTTTCCTGGATTATCTGGGCGTGCATAAGCTCGAGCCGCCGGTCATCGCCGAGATGGTCAAGGGGATCGCCGAGGGATGTCGGCGGGCCGACTGTGCCCTGTTGGGCGGCGAGACCGCGGAGATGCCCGATACCTATCGCGAGGATGATTTCGATATGGCGGGTTTCGCCGTCGGTGTCGTCGAACGCAGAAAGATCATTACCGGCCGGGATATTCGCGTCGGCGATGTGATCCTGGGGCTGGCGTCGAGCGGGCTGCATTCCAACGGTTATACCTTAGTGCGGCGGATATGCTTCGACCGGCTTAAGCTCAGCATGACCGACACGATCCCGGAGTTGGGCAACCGGATGCTGGGCGATTTGCTGCTGGAGCCGACGTGTATTTATGTCAAACCAGTGGTCAAGCTGCTGGGCAAATACAAAGTCAAGCGGGTCGTGCACGGAATGGCCCATATCACCGGCGGCGGGCTGGTGGGCAATATTCCGCGAATCCTGCCGAAACATTGCAATGCGGTGATCCGCAAAGATACGTGGCCGCGGCCGGGGATCTTCGATTTTCTGCAGGATAAGGGTCCGGTCGAGGACGCGGAGATGTTCCGCGTGTTTAATATGGGGATCGGGTTTGTGATGATCGTTGCGGAGGATTTTGCCGATTCGATCCAGCGCAAGCTGCAGGCCTACGGTCAGGATGTGTACCGGATCGGGCGGGTCGCATCGGGCACCGGCAAGGTCGTCATCAAAGAAAAATAGTTGCCCCTCACTTCTGTTTCTTCGATCTATTCGAACTGAATATCGCGGAGGTTGAATTCGACAGTGGTATTTCCGTTGTAGTGGTTCAACTGCGGCTCGTAAGCCACATCGAAATAGTCCGTTTCGAGTAGTTTCTTTTCCAGTTTGCCCATGCCGAATCCGATGCAGCGGATGGTCGCGGTATTGTCGGTGATCACGAGCTGCAGGTGGTCGGACCGAGCCCCCACCCGCCGCGGCGGCGAGGCGACGCGCACCCCGCACGTGGCGAAGATCGGTTTGGGATTACCCTGGCCGAAGGGTTCCAGCAGTGCCAGCTCATCAACCAATCCGCGATTGAATGTTTTTAGCGGGGTGAGTGTTTCGATTTGCAGCTTCTCTTCGGTATCGACCGGTTCGGGATAATTTTGGGCGAATTCTTCAAAAGCCCGGCAGAAGTCGTCGATCTTGTTGTGTTCGAGCGTTACGCCCGCGGCCATTTTGTGGCCGCCGAACTGGATCAGATGATCGCTGCAGGCGCTGATCGCGTCAAGCAAATGGAATCCGGGGACCGAGCGGCCTGAGCCGACCGCGACGCCGTCGGTGATATTGAGCATAATCGTCGGCCGGTAGAACCGGTCCACAATCCGCGAGGCAACGATGCCGATCACGCCGTTGTGCCAGTTCTCGTCGGCCAGGACAATCGAGCGGCGATCAGGGTGGTTGAGTCCCTGTTCGACGATCATCTTGCAGGCATGCTTGAGGATTTTTCGTTCGGCCTGCTGACGCTGGGTGTTTTGCTGTTTGAGGTATTCGGCGATTTGGCGGCTTCGTATTTCACTGTCGGTGGTCAGCAGTTCCACCGCCAATCGGGCGTGGCCCATGCGGCCGGCCACGTTGAGCATCGGGGCCAGCTGAAAGCCGATATGAAAGCTGTCCAGCCCGCGGCCGGTCAGTTCGGCGATCTCGATCAGCGCAGCGATCCCGCAGAGGCTCGATTGCGGTAAGGACTTGAGGCCGTAACTGGTCAGAACGCGATTTTCCGCCCGCAGGTCCATGACATCGGCAATGGTGCCCATCGCGGCCAGTGAGGTCGCATTGAGCATGAAATCGCGCAGCCGCGGCTGCATCTTTGAGCCGCTGCTAAAATCGTTGGCAATCGCCCAGGCGAGTTTGAACGCGACCATCGAACCGGAAGAATCCGGATTGGCGTATGCGTTATCGATGGCCGGGTGAACGATCGCGCAGGCCTGCGGCAGTTCGTCGCCGGGCTGATGGTGATCGGTGATGACCAGATCCATACCGGCGTCTTTGGCGATCTGTGCAGAGTGGACGGCGGTAATGCCGCAATCGACGGTGATCAACAAACGGGTGCCGGATTTTGCAATACTTTGAATCGCTTCTTCGTTGAGGCCGTAACCCTCATCGATACGGTGCGGGATGTAGAAATCCACCTGCGCATCCAGAAGGGTGAGCATCTGCCAGAGGATCGAAACAGCGGTAATACCGTCCACATCGTAATCGCCGTAAATGGTTATTTTTTCATTCGTTTCGACGGCCTTTCGGATCCGCGCGACAGCGCTGTCAATACCGGGCATCTGCTCGGGTGCGATCAGTTCGGTCAGCTTCGGTCGCAGGAAAATGTTGGCCGTGGCGGTATCGCAGATATCGCGGTTAAGCAGGACCTGCGCGGTGATCGGTGAGATTCGCAGGCTTTTGGCCAGTTCCGCGGCCCGGTCATCGCTTTGGGCAATGACCCATCGGCGGCGTGCGGCAGTCGAGCTGCTTCGAGTGTGGATGACCTTTTCCAAGGCAGTATTTTTCTTTGACCGGTTTTGCATCCCTGCAACAGGCGGCATAACGTTTTACATCCTTTTGAAATTCGCCGTTTTACGTAAAACCCCTATATATCACATGTTCATTTCAATTTCAAGCCCGTTTTTCAAAGCAACCGGTGTCACGCAAAAGAAAACATTGGAGACAATCACCGCCGCGATTAAGGTCCGATATTAAACAGAAGGGTTCAAATCGCTATCCTTTGGAGGTGCAAAACCCTATTTATGATGTACGATTGCGCTTTTTTCAATAAGACAGTTCAATTTGCGTTACTATTGGGACGATAATAAAATATACTTTTAAAAGCGAGTTTTACCAGCAAAACCCAAGTAATGAAATAGGGGCGGAATATGATGGACATAACGCATTTGTCACCCGAATTTGGGCAAACACTGTCAAAGGCGGAAAACTATGTCAAGCGATATTTTGCGCAACAAAAAGCGGACCCGGCCACCGGCACAATCGGGATCAACAGCGAGCGTTACATCCTCGTGCGGGCGGCGTCGGCCTCGGTCGATTTCTTCGAAACGCTCTGTGAGATGTATCAGGAGAACGGCGAAGAAAAAGCCGTTCAATTGACGCGAAGTATATTGTATGACATTTCCCGGACGCTGGGCCGCATGGATGCGCGGCATTTTCATCAGATCATGAAACTGGATGACCCGATGGAAAAGCTGCTTTGCGGACCAATCTATTTCGCTCATTGCGGCTGGGCGTATGTCAATATCCTCGATCAAAGCCGTATCGAAGCGACGGAGGATTGTTATATTATTTACGAACATCCGTTCTCTTTCGAAGCGGATGCATGGCTCAAGTCGGGTAAAAATCCGGACTGGCCGGTTTGTACAATGAACGCGGGCTATTCGGCCGGCTGGACCGAGGAAAGTATCGGTTTCCCGGTCAGTTCGATCGAGATCACCTGCGTCGCCAAAGGCGATCCCGCCTGTCGATTCATTATGGGCCATCCCGCCAAACTGAAACGGTATCTCGAAGACTATTTTCATAACCCACAAAAAACGCAAGACGCGTTGCGGTACTACGCCAGTAATTTCTTCGAGGCGCAAAAACGCTCTTGCGATGAATTATCAACCAAGGTGCTTGATGTCACCAAAGAGCTGGACGACTTTGCATATGTCATTTCACATGACTTGAAAGCCCCGGTCCGCCGCATTGAGGTCCTGACGGGTTTCATCACCGAAGACCTGGCCGACAAGATCGACGACGAGCAGCGCGAGCAGCTCGAGTTACTTTCACAGCAGGCGATGAATTTGAACCAGTTGATCGAAGGCGTCTTGCAGTACTCGCGTATCGGACGGATGCGTGAGGCGGTCACCACCATCAACCTCAACAGCCTGGTCCATGACTTACTGGAGATGATCGAGATCCCGGATCATATTGCCGTGATCGTGGACAATGAGCTGCCGACGATCGACTTCGAACGGCCGCGAATGCAGCAGGTATTCGAGCACCTGATCGATAACGCTATTCGCTTCATGGATAAAGACCAGGGCGAAGTTCATATCGAAGGTGGTGAAAAAGGCGCCGATTTCTGGGAAATTCGTGTTCGCGATAACGGCCCGGGGATCGAACAAAAGCAGCAGGAGAAAATTTTCGGCATGTTTCAAACACTCGCGCCGAAAGACGACAGCGAACACATCGGCGTGGGACTAACCCTGGTCAAAAAGATCGTCGAATTCTACGGCGGGGGTGTTCAGGTCGAATCCGAACCCGGCCGGGGGACAACATTTATCCTGACGATTCCCAAACGCATCGAAAAGAAAAATCCGTCTCAGAAGGCACCCACTGCTTCGGCAACCGCCTGAATCGTATAACTGACTGGTTGAAAAGTAGTTATATTTCTCCACAGCTAAGAATTTCCCTGTATCCAATTCGGCAAACCCCTCATTAAAAAAAGTTGACGATCAGAACCTTCGAGTATTAGAATCGTATAGAAGCCGTCGTTTTTCGAACTGTTGTTCTAATTCAACACATTATGGGAGACAAAAACAATGAAACAAAACCGAACGTATCGTGTACAACGCTCCATTCTGACGATTTGTTTTTTCCTTGTTCTTTTGCTTTGTGACGTACCGGCTTTATCCGCGAAGTCGGAGAATGTCGAAACCGTTCGCAAGATCGGCAAGGCCTTCTCGGAGGTTGCGGCCGATGCCACACCCGCAGTGGTCTGGATCACCACCGAGCAGATCATCACCCGCCAGGTTCCTCAAGGCTGGCCGTTCGGGGACGATTTTAATCCGTTCGAAGATGACCTGTTCGATTATTTCTTCCGTCGCCGTTCGCCGCGTCAGCGGCAGGACCGCGAACCTAAAACGCGAGAATACCGCCAGCGTGCGCAAGGATCGGGTTTTATTGTATCGGCCGACGGGTATATTCTGACCAATAATCATGTGGTCGCCAAGGCCGACAAGATCACGGTGAAACTCACAGACGATCGGGAATTCGAGGCCAAGGTAATCGGCACCGATCCGGAATCGGAAGTGGCGGTGGTCAAGATCGAGGACGAGGGTAACCTGCCCTATATCGAACTGGGCGATTCCGATGCCCTGGAGGTGGGCGAATGGGTTCTTGCGATCGGTAATCCCTTCGGCCTCAGTCACACAGTCACGGCCGGGATTGTCAGCGCCAAACAGCGCGGGATCGGGATGACGACCTACGAAGATTACATCCAGACCGACGCGGCCATTAATCCGGGTAATTCGGGCGGACCGCTGATCAATCTGGACGGGAAAGTGATCGGGATCAATACGGCGATCATCGGACCGGGCGGCAATATCGGGATCGGCTTTGCCATTCCGATCAACATGGCCCGAAATATTTACGAACAGATCATCGAAGGCGGAACGGTCGTTCGCGGGTATCTTGGTGTTCTGCCGATGGACCTGACCCCGGAAATGGCTGAATCCATGGATATCGAAGATACCCAGGGTGTGGTGATCTCGCAGGTCACCGAGGATTCCGCGGCCGACAAGGCGGGCGTCAAAGTCTATGACGTCGTGATTGAATTCGACGGTAAACCGGTCGATAAAGCGGCCAGTTTCCGCAGCCAGGTCGCAATGCTCAAACCGGGCACGAAAGTCGAGATGGTCGTTCTGCGTGACGGTAAAAAGAAAAAATTGACTGTCGAGCTGGACGAGCGGCCGAGCAGTCTGGCCAAAACCAAAGAGGACGACCAAACCGTATCCGAGGAACAGCTCGGCTTAACGGTCGAAACGCTCACCGATGAGGCGGCCGAGCAATACGGTTACGAAGACAAGCAAGGCGTCCTGATCCAATCGGTGGAACCCGGTTCACTGGCCTCCATGGCGGGGCTGCGGCCGGGCATGCTGATTATGGAAGTCAACCGTACGAAAGTGAAAAACACCAAGGACTATCACGAAGCGGTGACCGAGGCGATCGAAACCGGTTCGGTGATGCTGCTTTTGAATAACGGTCGGTACGACCAGATCCTGGTATTGAACGTGCCCAAAGAAGACGAAGATTAATCCCAACCGTAAACATTCCAAGCCCCGTTTAACGACGGGGCTTTTTTGATACACTGGCAAAAAGAAGACCAACGAAAACCAATTGCATAACCGGCAATACCGTCCGGGTTTTATTGTCCGCGCTGCATT
The DNA here is from genome assembly GCA_964517795.1 of uncultured Pirellulales bacterium. Classification (GTDB taxonomy): domain Bacteria; phylum Planctomycetota; class Phycisphaerae; order Sedimentisphaerales; family Anaerobacaceae; genus CAZFDE01. The sequence continues at coordinate 32,808 of CAZFDE010000009.1, forward strand.
CGTTGGATGGTGTATTGTCGCTGCTTTTTCAATTCGTCAAGAAGATCCATATCGTTTCGACTGATGGCGATCTCGATCACGCGGTCGATCGTTTCGATGACTTTATCGAATTTCTGTTGATCGGCCAAAGACTGAATTAAATGCATCCATGCGCTGATATACTGCGGATCCAGACCGACGGCTTTTTGGTATTGGCTTTGGGCGGCCTGCGGCTGGTCCTGCGCCATCAGCACATTGCCGAGTAAATAGTAACTCTTGGGATTTCCCGGATCGATCTCAATCGCCCTTTGGTATTGCTTTTCGGCCTCTACAAAATTGCCGTTGAATGCATATGCTACGCCAAGATTCATTAGTGTTTCGGCGTCGGTATTAAATTCCAGTGCTTTTTCAAAATATGAGATTGCCTTATCGATATCCCCGATTTGCAGCAGCGCGCTGGCATAGCCGTTCAGCAGTTTATAGTCGTCGGGGTGTAATTCGACTGCCTTTTCAAATACACGGATTGCCTCATCGATGCGTCCCCAGCCCAGCAAAATCACACCTACCATATTCAGGGCATCGGGATTCTCCGGATCAAGCTGCAGGGCGTTGTTATACGATTCAAAGGCCTCTACCAAACGGCCGATTTCAAAGTATGCCTTGGCAAGATTGATGCGGTAATAGATATCATCCGGACGAATCGCGATGGCTGCGCGAAAATTCTCGATCCCTGCGCGGTAATCCTCGTACTGCTCCGCAAGGATTACACCCAGTCGACTGTGAGCCAGAAAATTATCTTCGGTGACATCCAGGGCGTGGCCAAAAAGGGTCTTGCCGTTTTTCCAGTAACCCAGTTGACGCCAGGTCAAAATCCCGAACAGAAGAATTACGAGCACGCCGGCACATACTATCGTTCCCTGAATGAGTTTTTTGCCGGATACGACCATTTCAATCAGCCAGACAATCGCAATAAACAGGCCGATCAGCGGGATATACGTATAACGGTCAGCCCGGGCCTGCATCCCGACCTGCACGATACCGATGACCGGCAGCAAGGTCACCATATACCAGAGCCAGCCGAAGATCAGAAATCGATATCGCCGACCGAAATAAAAAACGATCGCTGATACCAGAACAATAAATACAAGACCGATCAGCCCATTGATAATAAGTTGGTCCGGTGATGGATACGGATAAAAAATCGCCAGCTTTGTCGGCACGATCGTTTTCCAGGCGTAAATCGCATAGGAGCCAAGGGCGTTAAGGGTACGCTCTTTCAGCGGCAGTTTATCAATATCGGAAACCGCACCTGAGGCTTTTTGGATAACGAATGTTGTCAGACAGGAAGCGGCGGCCATCATGAAAAACGGTATTTTCTCAGCCAGCAGGGTACGAACGTTTTCAGGTTTCAATCGCTGCAGCGGCCAGTAATCCACAAGCAGCAGCAAAAACGGCATAGTCACCAGCATCGGCTTGGACATCAATGATGCCGCATAAAAAAGGAGACTGAGAATATAAAGCAAAAGGCTTTTTTTTCGGGCCCATGAAGCATAACACATGAATACCAATAGGCCGAAGAATGTGCTGAGCATATCTTTTCGCTCGGCAACCCATGCGACCGACTGGACATGCAAAGGGTGCAGCGCGAACAAGGCCGCTGTAAATCCGGAAAGCCAGTGCTTGCCCGTCAGTCGAAACAACAGAAAAAACAATAAAATCGTATTGGCTAAATGAAAGAGCAGGCTGGTCAGGTGGTGCCCGGATGAATCGAGGCCATACAATTCGCAATCCAGCATATGTGAGAGCCATGTCAGCGGATGCCAGTTGGCGGAATGATACTGTGTAAATGCCCAATGAACCGATTCGAGTGTCAGGCCATTATAGACCTCGGGATTCTCATACACATAGTGATTGTCATCGTATTCAATAAAATCGTTATCCAGCACCGGCCAATAAAACACGGCCGTGATCAGCACCAGAGCGACAGCAAACAGCCATTGATATTTCTTTTTTTCGAATAACATATTCCAGGCATTTTATGCCAAATTGCCATTAGAATAAACCGATTTTTTACTGTATCTTGACACTTGCAGCGAAAAGGACGGTGATTTAAGATTGGCACTAAGGAGGTTCGAATGGATATGTATCATTTATTGGGCAATCGATTTGATTGTGAATGCGGAAAAACGCACGACGTCGGTGTTCGACATTTCGTGTATCAGGCCGGTATCTGCGAAAAAGTCGGCGAAATCATCAGACGCTCGCTGCCCGAATGCCGAACGATCCGTGTTGTGGCCGATAACCGTACGTGGCAGGTCTGCGGGCAAGACGTTTTTGATCGTCTCAAAGGTAATTTTCAAACAAACGCGATTATTGTCCCGGACCCAAACAGCCATTCACCGGTTTGCGATGACCTGACCTGTCAGTGGCTGAAAAATGAATTATCGCCAAACATGCCCGATCTCGTCATCGCCGTCGGCAGCGGGGTGATCAACGATCTGTGCAAATGGTCGTCGTTCGAATTGGATTTGCCGTATATGGTTATGGCAACCGCGGCCTCGATGAACGGTTATGCCGCGGCCAATATTGCCGGTAAGGTCGAGGGATTAAAGGTCGTGATCAAAGGCCGTCCGCCGCTGGCGGTACTGGCCGAACCCAGGGTGATCGAGCAAGCCCCGTATGAGATGACCGCGGCTGGATTCGGTGACACCATCGCCAAGGCCTTCAGTCACGCCGACTGGATGATGAACCATCGACTGCTGAGCGAATATTACTGTCCGTTCTGCAACCGTATGCTCGGCGTTATCGAACCGCTGTACCTGGTACACCCGAAGGACTTAAAAACGCGGCAGCCCGAATCGGTCAAAGGGCTCTTCGAAGCGCTGTTCTGGACGGGGATTGCCATGACGATGGTCGGAACCAGCACGCCCGCCAGCGGCGGCGAGCACCTGCTCAGTCATACACTCGATATGAAATCAAGCATTGAGGGCATCGATCACGACCTGCATGGCCGACAGGTGGGGGTTGGAACACTGATATCGGCCGTCCTCTTCGACGAAGCCTTAAAAATCGACACACCGCAATTTCATGACATACCCGAATCGGTCGATGTCGATTACTGGCGGGATGCCAAGACCATCAAATCCATCAAAAACCAATACGCGCAAAAAAAACAAACGCTGGTCCAATTGACCGAAAAACTGAAAACGCAATCGCAATGGGATGACTTGCGAAATACACTGCGGCCACTGATAAAAACCCCGCAACAGGTTAAGGATTTATTAATCGCCGCCGGCGCAGGCCGCCGAATCGACGATCTTTGTTATACTCCAGACCAATTCAAAGAAGCGGTGCTGCATATGCACGAAATCCGCAGCCGCCCGACCGTCGTTGACCTGGCCTGGCTGACCGGCATTCTGCCGAACAGCATTGACGAGATCATTAATCAATGGCTTAAGGATTGATCAAACAAAATACATCAACGCCTCGGCGGCCCCGGCAAGTCAACAATCTTCAAGCACCTTTGAAAAAAGTCGGGGATTCTGGCAATTTTAACGTATATGTTAAAATTGCCAATTTATCCATATCGGATCAACATAGTATCAATGTGGTGCCGAGACTAAGATGAAATGTATTCTATTTATATATATTGAGTTATGAAGCGTTCCTTTTTAAAATACGGTTCAACAACTTCATCATAAAAGCCAAAATTTACAGATAAAAAACGCCGCGGTTTGTGCTACACCAAAAAAATTGCCAAAGAAAACGGCAATTTTCACATGTATGTTTATTTTATCGGGATACCTGATCACAAAAATCTAAAGGTTGCTAATACGCTGCCGGGGTCGGACCTTGCCATTTACAGAAACCTCAAAAAGCATTGGATAACGCGCCTGCTCAACATTCCTCACAATATTTGGCCAAGCTCTTATGATCTTCCAGGCAAAATCCTCCCATTTTATATTCATCCAACCAGATACTAAGAAAACAAACATTAATCCATGCTCTTTTAAACATTTCCTTTCAACTGCGTTGTGCAGGATTCTGCCGTCCCCGCATAGCGCTACCGGATTATCCCAGGAAGCTACCTCTGGTATCCACTCCGTGTCGGGTATTCCCGAATTAAAATAATCACGAGATGCGCGTATCTCGTGATTTCTATCAAACTCATTTAGCATGTAAGCCAAAGAATGTGAAATGTTTTCATCTGCAAAAAATGTTAGGCGGCGCGAAGGCATCCATACCTTTCTTCAAACTTTACCGCCTTTTCAACTGATGTCTCGCTTATATCATATAAATCCGCCACCAATGAGGCATTTTTTGAATTGGCACAAAACTGTTTAGCGATGACAAAAGTTGTAATACTTGTATTTTCAATAGTGGGTTTTCCAAGGCTTTTTATTGGATCGACTAAAATGCCATCAGCAATTCTCCATCGCTCTGCCAACTGCGTTGCTCTACTATAATCAATATGACTCAATTTTTCCTTTATATGGACAAAAAACTGCTGGTTTGAAATAACGTCACTTAATTTTTGCTCACCAAGTTCGTTGGCCGCGTATACAAATATTTTTTTTCCATCTGTATAAATATCACTGCGGGAAAACGGGTGCTTTGTTGTTAAAATCTTTTGCAGCAATGTATGAGCGCGTCGAACTGTCGGCATTGAAACTTTATACACATCTCTCAATTGACCTGCAACCAAGACATCGATTAAATCATAGAAGCTAACCGCAAAGTCATGATCCACAACTTCATAATCAGAATGAAATATCGTTTTGCGTTCTGCACCTTTTATGCGAGGTTTAAACCACGATCTCACACGAGAGGGGTGCAATTCCGTTAATCTTGATACTTCCGCCAGCGTATATATACCGTTAATGTCCATCAACACTCCTTTCTACTCTAGTTTATTATCTATATTATCATCGTCAAAGGCAAGTTCGTTTTTTTCATAGATTTTGCTTTTTTTGGCAAAAAAAACCAAATTTTCTATGTTTCAGACGCCGATGCGTTCGGTAATGGTTTTTTGGGCGTTTTGTCGGGCGGCGACCTGCTCGACGAATGCTTCTAATCGGGTGGTCAACGTCGGATCTTCCTGGCCGTCGAAGGTAATGTTGAGGATCGGCATATTATCGCATTGCCGGCTGATATACTGTGTCAGACTTGAAACGATTGTCGAGGGCATACAGCTAAACGGCATCACATTGACCACGCCGCCGACGCCGTGATGGTGAAACTCGATTGTCTTGCCGACCGAAAGGATCGCCTCGCCTTCGAAGCTGTGGTGGACATACGGCGCGGCCGCCTCAATCGTCTTTTCGACCGGCGGTTCGGCGAGCTTGCCGAACCGCTGCTCAAAAGGCCGGGCAAACTTTTTTTCAAGCTTATGCTGCATTGCTTCATAAAGATATTGATAAAGGAGGCTAATATATTGCCGTTGCCGTCGCGTCTGGTTCTTGCGTGTGAAATTAACGTAATAGATCCACTCGGCCAGCGGGGCCAGTTCGCAGGCCGCTCCTAATTCTTCCAGCCGCCGAATAACATAATTATTCGCAAACGGATGACTGCGAACATAAATTTCGCCGACGATCCCGATCAATGGCTTTTTGCGTTTGAAATCCATATCAATCCGTTCAAAATCGGCGGCGATCTCCTCGACCAGAAATAATGCCCGATCCTGATTGATGCCGGCGGCGAACTCTTCGGTCCATAGGCGAACGGCATCATCATAAATCCGCTGGGCTTTGGCGGGATCCGTGGCATACGGGCGGATGCGAAGAATTAATTTCCCCAGCAGGTCAACTACCGATGCCGAAATCCAGATATCGCGCATAAAATGGCGGCCGCTGCCGTTGAGGTTTCGGGCAAATTCCCGATAAAAGCTGCTGTCCTGGTTCGGGGCAATCACCGAAACATCTTTTTCAAGCACACGGTTGAGCACCATCCGGTGCATACAATGATACATCCCGAAGCGGCAGGGTCCGGAGGTCGTGGGCATAAAAAATGCCGGGCTGTCGTCGCCGTTTTTTTCGAGCGTTTTCATCATATCGCCAAGCGTAATCGCGCACGGCAGGCATTCTTTTCCGCTGGTATAGGCTCGTCCGCGAAGGAGTGTCTGTTCGTCGGCGACATCGAAGACGCGGACCTTTTGGCCATACCGTCGAAAACCGGCCGCAACCCCATGCGCACAATCGCCCATGTAGGGCAAATGCAGCGTCTGGCCGGATCGCAATGTTTTAGCACGCTGCATCATCAGCGGTTTTGTGGTTTTCTCGCCTGACTGCTTCGGCTGGTAATTCCGCAGGCTTTCAAGGAATGCCTCGATCCGCGTGATCATGCCCGCATCGGCGGAATGTTCGTCCAGCTCCAACACAAGTGCCGGCTTGGTATCGAGGATCGATCGGAAGAAGGTTTGCAGGAACGAATCCGGGCCGCAACTGAAATTCGATAAATAAATCGCGAACAGTTTCGGGTCGGTGCGGACCAATTCCGCTGCACGAAGAATCCGCTGGCCGTAACTCCAATACATCTGGCTATGCAGATCGGTATCGGATAACTCGACGCCGGAAAGGTCGATCATGTCCAGTGGAACCGCTTGAATGCCTTTGTCGGCCAGTTTCTTCGACAAATCCAGGCTGACTCCGTCGTCACATCCATTATAGGGACGGCTGACAATAATAAACAGTTTCTCGTCCGGATTGAGCGCCCTGATCATCTCAGTGCCTTTTTGGCGCAGGCTTCGTTCGAACTGCTGTTGAGCCTCAAGGGCAGCTTCCAGGGCCTTCCGAACCGCTTTTTTGGAACACTTAATTTGAGCCCCCAATTCGTAAAAACTGTTGTGCATCAGGCGTCGGCCCTCACCGAGTCGGATCGGCACCGTCAATAATTTTGTTGGGCCGAAATGTTCGTCAAAGGCCGCCCGGATCTGATACGGCAGTGACTGGACATAGGGGCAGAGCTTGTTATGTTTATTGTTTTCGAATGATTGTTCAACCGTAAGAATACTCGGCACAAAAATATAATCGACACCCCGATCAATTAACTCCTTAACATGACCATAAGCAACTTTGACCGGTAAACACGGCTGTGCGGTGACCATTTCCACGCCGTTATGGACCACTTTGCGCGTGGTGTTTCCCGAAGGCAGCACATTGAAGCCAAGCTGTTTGAAAAACCGTACGAACAGCGGTAAAAACTGGTGACTGGTCAGCGCCATCGGGATACCGATCACCGGCGTATTGCCCTTAGAGGGCAACGCATTGGAGCGCATATCTTTTTCAGTCAATCCGGCACATTGCAGCATGGTTTTTCGGCGAAACGCGAAAGCATCAAATAAATTTTTATCGCTGCGCTGGCGGCGGATATTATACCGGTCGCAGCGGCTGCCATAATACAGCGGTTCGGACCCTTCGATTATAACTTTGCGAATTTCACAATTATTCGGGCAATGTTCGCAGGCGAAAGATTCGATATCGTACTTGATATGGGCGAGATTATCGAAGCCCTTAAATTTTGTCACGTTTTCCTGATCGTATCGGCGAGCGGCGATAACGGCAGCGCCGATGGCGCCGGTGACTTCATGATGATTCGGAATAGTGATCTTTCGGCCGGTGACTTTTTCAAAGGCCGCCCAGACCGCATGGTTAAAGGCGGTACCGCCCTGAAAGCAGATGTGGCTTCCGATCCTGCGTCGGCCCACAACACGGTTGAGGTAATTGTTGACAATCGAATAAGCTAGGCCGGCCACGAGATCTTTCGTTTGTGCCCCCTGCTGCTGGTAACTCAACAGGTCCGATTCCATAAAGACGGTACACCGGTCACCCAGCTTTGTAGGTGATTCACTTTGGAATGCCATTTCGGCGAATTCTTTGTTGATGCGGATATTGAGCCGCTGAGCCTGCTCTTCGAGAAATGATCCGGTTCCTGCGGCGCAGGCATGATTCATCTCGAAATCAACAACGACACCGTTATTAAGCGAGATATATTTACTGTCCTGGCCGCCGATCTCGAAAATCGTATCGACGTCGGGATTGACCAGTGCGGCCCCGGTTGCCTGGGCGGTAATCTCATTGATGACGACATCGGCCCCGATAAAATCACCGGTCAGGTACCGACCCGATCCGGTGGTCGCTGCCGAGAGGACGTTGATCTTGCGGCCGATCTTTTCATTAATTTCCTGGAGGCCTTTTTTGACCGCTTCCATCGGCCGGCCGGCAGTCATCAAGTACGATTTCGCCAGTACCCGCATCTCAGTATCGATCGCCACGACATTGGTGCTGATAGAGCCGACATCCACACCCAAAAAGGCATCAACAGGCGTATCGGCTTGAAGCGATTCGCCGAAGACCCGGCCGCTGCTCGGGTCAGCTTGGGGCCGATGTAATTTTTTCAGTGTCGCCGATCGTTTGGTTTGTGTTTGCCTGGAGTGTTCGCTGAGGATTTCTGAGAAATCCGGTTTTTTCCGATTTGTGTTTTTTTGTCGACCTAAAAGGGCTGCCCCGATCGCACCGGTAAAAAAGTGATTTTCGGGTATCAGAAGCTGGCCGTCATTCAATTCAAAAATGCTGCGTATCGCGCGAACCACCCCGGCATTGGCGGCGACGCCGCCGGTAAAAACGATTGGCTTGATGAATTCGCGGCCGCACCCGAGATTGCTTTTAAGATTTCGCGCCAGCGCAAAACACAGCCCGGCGATGATATCTTCCACAGGTGCCGCCTGTTGCTGCAAGTGGATCATATCACTTTTGGCAAACACCGAACATCGGCCCGCCATCACCGGTGGATTTGTGCTTTTCAGTGCCAGTTGTCCGAACTGTTCTTCAATATCGATACCCAACCGGTCGGCCTGCTGGTCAAGAAAGGAACCGGTGCCGGCCGCACATGAGGTGTTGAGCGCAAAATCACGGACCGGCTCATCTTTTTTGTCTCCGATAAAGATGAGCTTGCTGTCTTGGCCGCCCATTTCGATGATAGTTGCCCGCGAGAGATTCGGATACAAATGACGAATGGCGGCGGCCTGGGCCATCACTTCGTTGATATAAATAAATCCGAATTTATCGGCAGACCACCGAGCTGCCGAACCGGTTGCGTAGCAACAGTCGAATTGCTCAACAGGGAATTGTTCGAGAACCTCTTTGATTTGCTTCGCCGCGATTGGTATCGGCCGGCCTTTGGTTCGTCGATAATCGCTGTAAAGCGTACCATAATGTTCGTCCATTACCACGATGTCACTGCTGGTCGAGCCGATATCGAGGCTTAAAAATAAACGGTCGGATTTCGCCTTCAATGACTTGCCCGGTGACACACTGCCTGTCACTCTCTGTTCACGTTGTTCCATGAAGTCACTCTCCAAATAACTTATGCGTTTTCGATTATATTCTTTTTAGTATTCAATTTAAAATACAATTCTATTTTATGTTAGTATATATATTGTTTACATATGTATCATTATAGTGCTTTCAATGGCGCTGTCAATTCTTTTGTGGATAGATTGTTAAATTTATTATGAAATCTTCTAAGGTGGCCTGCTGAAACCGAAAATTAAGGAATCAATGTTGTGTTTTGCCGGTAACGCACAGAGTTAGTCACAGGTTTTCCACAAGTCGTTTTTGCGACGCGTCCAACATAAGTGACTATATTAAAAACAGTTACACTTCCTTGGGCTGTATTTTTTTACGCAAATCACATTGATATGAAAACTAATAAGATTTTTTAAAAATTACATATTTTTCATCTGCACCTAAGCAATTGGCTTAGTTTTGCTTAATTTTCAATCCTTTGGCATATGGCCGTATTGGCAGGAATTTAGCCATGTAAAAGTAATAAAAATCATTGAGATAACCGCGTTTTTACCCTATACTAAGTCGTTTTGGAAGCAGTTTTTCAGGCCAATTGAAACCTTTAAGGATAGAGGTCGATTATGAAACTCAATTTTAATCGTTCAGCTCTTGTTGAAGCGTTGGGACTCGTTACGTCGGTGGTTCCGGCCCGTACACCCAAGCCGATTTTGCGATGTGTCAAGATTGCGGCACAAAAAGACCAGGTCTCGATCAGTGCGACCGATATGGAGGTGAGCCTGGAAATGGTGATCCATGAGGTTCAGGTCGAAAAGACAGGGGAAATTGTGATCCCTGCGGATCGGCTGGCCGCGATTGTTCGCGAAAGCACCGATGATGTTCTGGCATTTGAAGCCGGCGAATCTGCCTGCGAGGTACGCGGCAGCGACAGTCATTTTACCATCTACGGCCAAGGCCCCGAACAATACCCGGCACTCCCGGCGTTTGACGGCGAGCCCGATGTCGAGGTCGGACTCAACACCCTGCAAATCGGGATCGAGCAGACGCTGTTCGCCACAGCAAAGGAAAGTACGCGCTATGCCCTTAACGGGGTGTTGTGGGAGATTAAGGGAAAAAAATTAATGCTGGTTGCGACCGACGGTCGTCGGCTGGCGCGCAGCCGTGTTAATCTGGCAGCCGCCGCCAAAAAATCGGAAAGCGGTCAGATCATTATCCCCAGCAAAGCCATGGGGCTGATCGAAAAGCTTGCCGGCGGCGACAAGGATACCGTTGAGATTTTGTTCGTCAAGAATCGGGTTTTGATTCGCTGTAATCAGGTCGTCATCGGTTCGAATCTGGTTGAAGGAAACTTCCCGAAATACGAGGATATCATCCCGGCGGATTATGACAAGAAGCTGACACTCTCGACCGAATCGACGCTTAGCGCGGTTCGCCGGGCGGCATTGCTGACCAGTGAAGAATCTCGGGGGATCAAACTGGCAATCAGCAAGGGCAAGATCATCTTTACCGGCCGGGCGCCGGAAGCCGGGGATGCCGAAGTGGAAACGCCCGTGGAGTACAAAGGCGAACCCATTGAAATCGGCTTTAATCCACAGTTTTTAATCGACGTATTGCGAGTGATCACCGCTGAGGAATTTGACCTGGAGCTGGGCCAGTCGGACCGGCCGGGGGTTATTAAAAGCGGCACTGGTTTTCTGTATGTCTTAATGCCGATAAATTTAGGATAGGCAACGATTCGTAAACAAGATGGGCATGCCGTTGAATTTCGATAATCGTTTCATGCGAACCGGCGATCGAAGATTAATTGATAAACGATATGGCGCGACAAACAAAACAAGCAAGTAAACTCTCGGAGGTGCTCGACGAAATGATGAGTACACGGATTGTCCCGAGACAAAACCGAAACAGTCCGGTGATCGAGGTGCTTGACGATATCCTCGGCCCGCAATTGTCGGTGCATTGCCGTATCAAAGAAATCCAAAACGGCCGGCTGACAATTTTGGTCGATTCGCCTAGTTATTTGTACGAGCTTAACTTGTGTCGGGACGAACTGCTCGAGGAAATTCGAGCGCACTGCCCGCGCTGCCCCGTCAGAAACATTCAATTTATTGCAGGATAAGGAAAAAACAACCGTGACACCCGGAGCGATGAAAGATCACAGTTACGATGCCAGTAAGATTAAAATTCTCGGCGGCCTGGAGGCTGTTCGCAAGCGTCCCGATATGTATATCGGCGACCGCGGCAGCGGCGGGCTGCATCATTTGGTGTATGAGGTGCTGGATAACTCGGTCGATGAGGCGCTGGCCGGCTATTGCGATAACGTAACTGTACATATCCTGGCCGACGGCAGTTGTACCGTCGAAGATAACGGCCGCGGCATTCCGGTCGAGCAGCACAAAGACGCCCAGAAAAGTGCGCTGGAGGTGGTCTTAACAACCCTGCATGCGGGCGGTAAATTTGACAGCGAAAGTTATAAAGTCGCCGGCGGTCTGCACGGGGTCGGCGTCAGCGTGGTCAATGCGCTGAGTGAATGGCTCGAAGCCGATGTGTATCGCGACGGCAAGCACTATCATTTCGAATGCCAGCGAGGCGTTGCTAACGGCACGGTTCAGGAAATCGGAACAACCGAAAAAAGAGGTACTAAAATCACGTTCAAGGCGGACGATGAGATATTCGGTGATGCCGAATTTTCCACCGATACCCTGGTTAAGCGAATCCGTGAAGTCGCATATCTTAATGCCGGCCTGCAGATCGCGTTCAAAGACGACCGGGCCGACCGTAAAGAGGTGTTTAAGTTCGACGAAGGGATCAAAGCATTCGTGCAGCACCTCAACGAGGGCAAAGACATGCTGCACAAGAACGCGATCTATTTCGCCAAAGAAGATACCGAGAGTATGCTCAGTTGCGAGATCGCGATGCAGTACAACAGCGGCTATACGGAAAATATTCTGGCGTTCGCCAATAATATTCGCAACATCGACGGCGGCACGCACCTGTCGGGTTTTCGTACGGCCCTGACACGGACGATGAATTATTATGCCCGCAATAACAATCTGCTTAAAGGCAATCAAACCACGACCGGCGACGACCTGCGCGAAGGATTGACCGCGGTGGTGTCGGTCAAGCTGGCCAATCCGCATTTCGAAGCCCAGACCAAGGTACGTTTGACCAATCCGGAGATCGGCAGTTTTGTCGAGACCACCGTCAACGAGCAGTTGGGTCTGTATCTCGAAGAGAACCCGGGTGACTCCAAGCGGATCCTTAACAAGGCCATTCAGGCGGCCCAGGCCCGCGAAGCGGCGCGAAAAGCCCGTGAATTGACCCGCCGCAAAGGTGCGCTCGGCAGCGGCAATTTGCCGGGCAAGCTCTGGGATTGTGCCAGTAAATCCAAGGAGGGGACGGAACTGTTTATCGTCGAGGGTGATTCGGCGGGCGGTTCGGCCAAGTCCGGCCGCGACCGAAACATTCAGGCGATCCTGCCGCTGAAAGGCAAGATCCTCAATGTCGAAAAGGCCCGGATGGAGAAAATGCTCGGTCACGAGGAAATTCGCACGATCATCAGTGCGCTGGGTACCGGCATCGGGACCGATGAGTTCGATCTCGAAAAATGCCGGTACGAAAAGATTATTTTGATGACCGATGCCGACATTGACGGCGCCCATATACGAACGTTGCTGCTGACGTTTTTATTTCGGCAGATGCCGCAGTTATTCGAAAATGAACGGGTGTATATCGCCCAGCCGCCGTTGTACGAAGTCCGTTTTAAAGGTAAAAAGAAAACCGAATACATCCTGACCGAGCAGCAGATGCGAAAACGAACCACGGCCCGCGGCCTGGAAGAGGTGCAACTGATTATTCGCGATGGCGACCAACAGCGACAGGTTGGTCAGAAGGATCTTACTGAACTGGTGAAATTATTGAGTGACTTCGAACGGGTCATCGGAGTGTTGGGCCGCCGCGGTATCGTATTCGAAAAGTTCGTCGAAAAATATTACGCCGACCACCGATTACCGGCATTCCGGGTTGTCGCCAATGAGCAGGAAGAGGTTTTCTTCAGCAGCGTCGATTATGAAAAGCGGCTCGACGAACTGAAAGTCAGCGAGACCGATACAGCCCTTGAGCAGGCGCCTTATGTCGCCGAAGAGATGCGCGAAGTGGCCCGGATGAACCAGATCAACGAAAAATTGCGCAATAAGTTTCAATTGAGCATTGAAGATTTTCTGCTCAAGGCCGAAAAGGATGTATCCGGCCAGGTCAAAAAGACAAAATTCTGTTTGATCCACGAATCCCAGGAACATGATGTGGCGGCATTGGGGCATCTCTGTTCGACGATCCGGCAGATCGGCGGCAAGGGGATGGAGATCAAACGGTTCAAAGGTCTCGGCGAGATGAATTCCGAGCAGCTCTGGCAGACGACGATGAATCCGGCGTCGCGGGTATTGTTGAAAGTCAAGGTCGAGGATGCCGGCGAAGCGGACCGGCTCTTTGCGATCCTGATGGGGGACAGCGTCGAAGAACGCCGCGGCTTTATCCAGGACCACGCGCTGGAGGTCCAGAACCTCGACGTGTAAATCCCCGCATTTTATTTCACATACACGTAATAGCCGCCGGTGATCTCATTGCCGTCTTTATCGAGGAATGTCGCGCGGACATCGGCCGGGCCGGCGTTCATAGGCAATTCAAACGACACAGCACATTCGTTGGATTTCACCGGTTTAGTTTCTATGTGGTCATTGACTTTCAGTTGGACCGATGCGATGGGCAGAGCTTTGCATTCGGGAAAGATAAACTGTTTTTGCTGGATGACATTCTCATCGGCCGGTTGTTCGTCGGGTACACCGGTGATCGGCGAATCGAGATACGCCGGCCAGCGGCGCACCTCGAACCGGTACGTCCGGTCTTTGGCGATCATGATCGGCCAGTACCCGTTAATCTTGTCGCCGCGGCGGACGCGACCCTGCCACCAGATGAAATCCGTCGGCGATTTCAGCAGCCACGCATCCGGGCCTAATTCCAAACAGGATTGATGCGGGCTTCCTGCAATTGGCCGTTCGGGCTGACCCGGGTCATCCAGATTACATTGTTTCCAATGATCTTCATAGCATTTACGTAACCGGGCGACGACATCCAGATGTTCGGCGGCGACATCGTTTTTCTGGCCCGGATCGGCGTTTATGTCATAGAGCGCTTTGCCGTTGATCAGCCGCCATCGCTCTGTGAGAACCACACAGTCTTTCCATTTGATCGGGATCTCATTCATATTCTGACTGTGCAGCACCCACGCGCGGTCCGGCCAGGATGCATCCGATGATTTCAACAGCGGCATGAGGCTTCGCCCGTCGAAAGCGGTGTCTTTGGACAATTTCAGCGAACAGATTTCTGCCAGCGTCGGCATCAGGTCGAAATGAGCGGTGAGGGTTTCGATATCGCGCGGCCGCCCGAAAATCTCATCCGGACCTTTGATAAAACAGGGAACTCGGTGCCCGCCCTCGTAAACCGATCCTTTATGGGCGCGCATCCCGGCATTATAGATATTGTTGAAATGAGCAGTGCCGTTATCGGTCAGGTAGATCACAATCGTGTCCTTGCCCAATTCCAGGTCCGTGACACATTTCATCAATCGCCCGATATTCTGATCGACGCGTTCGATTGAGGCGTAAAAAATATCCAATTCGTCGGGCAGGTCTTTGTCTTTATGCCGGCGGGCCCATTCGGTTTTGACATTCCAGGGAAAATGCGGAACGTTCGGCGCCAGATACATAAAAAACGGCCGACCCCGGTTGTCGCGTATGAAATGGATCGCGCGATCGACGATCACGTCGGTATTGAAGCCGTCGTCGAATTGCCATCTGCCGTTATGGACGTAATGATCGTCGAAGCGGTCATTGCCCCAGTAATCGCTGGTCGCCGCCAGGCCGCAGTCACCGATCCCGAACCACTCGTCAAAACCGCGATCGATCGGTCGATAGGGATAATTATGCCCTAAGTGCCATTTTCCGAACAGGCCGGTCTTATAACCGTTATCCCGGAATAGATCGGCGAGGGTTTTTTCTTCTTTGGGCAGGTAATTTCGCATGTTCAGTGTGCGCCGTACATTCACGCGGTCGGAGAGCTTGCCGGTCAACAGCGACGCCCGCGAAGGCGCGCAAAACGGATTCACATGGAAATCGGTGAACCGCACGGATTGGTCGTGTAATCGGTCGAGATGCGGTGTTTTCAGGGCCGGATTGCCGTGACAGGATAAATCGCCGTAGCCCTGGTCGTCCACCAGGATTAAAATCACATTATATTTTTTGTGCTTGTCATCGGCGGCAAAAAGATTGGCGGCTCCCAAGCCGGACAGACCGCCAATACTGAATGCTGCTGTTTTTAGAAAATCACGACGATTCATGATAGTCCTTTATTTTTAATCTGTTTGGTGAATCACCGCGTTGAGCATATCGAGATAATCGGACAATAACCGCGTGATCAGGAATTTATTGCGGACAGTTTCCCGGGCGTTATTTCCGAGGCGTTCGCGCTCTTTCGGATTTTTGAGCATGTAAACGATCCGGTCTGCAAACCCGTCATAATCCTTTGGTTCCAGAAGAAATCCGTTTTGATCGTCCTCGATCTGCAGCGGGATACCGCCGACATTGGAACCGATCACCGGCGTGCCTTTCCAGAGGGCCTCGGTGACGGCCAGGCAGAACCCCTCGCGCGTCGATTTTTGGATGACCACGTCGGAATAGGTCTGGATCGCGTTGACCAGTAATTCGTTATTGCCGACCACAAAGACCACATCGCCGTTTTCGGTAAGTTTACGGGCACGTTCGCTGACCTTGTTATACATCTCGAGTCCTTCGGGGTCGTCGCTGGCCGCGTTGTAACAGAACATCAGGCGGCAATCGACCTGCTGCTTAACCCGTTCAAAGATCTCGATCACGCCGATCGGGTCTTTCCAGGGGTCCAGCCGTGAGACCTGGGTGATCAGCGGTTTGTCCGTCGGAATACCGGCATTTTCAATGAATCGCATCATCGTTTTTTCGTCCAGGGCTTTGTTCTTCGGCTGCAGCGGATTGATCGCCGGGAACATAATCCGCTGGTCGATTGGCAGATCGTCCTTGATGTATCCTTCGCTGGAGACGACAACCTGGTCGTATTTGAGGATAAAGCCCTTGAGGAAATCCCACAGTTCGGGATTCGGATCGGTGATATCGATATGGCATCGCCAGATCCAGGGCTGTTTTTTGCGGTACGAACGGATCAGCGACAGCGGCTGCGGATCGTGGATGATCACACAGTCGTGCTCGAGGTGCGTGAATTTCGAAAAATTGTCATTGACCGCCAGATAGACGTGTTTTTTGCGCTCGGTCAGGTTCAGATCGGCGCCCTGCATGGCGTTGTGAAAACTCTTGGTGACTTCGAAAAATTCCTGCGAACCGTGCAGGATCCGCCAGCCGCAGTCGATCCCGACATCGTTCATCAGCAGTGAGAGCGAATAGAGAATCTCGGCCACGCCGCCGCCCTGATAGGTGGCATTGAGGTGAATAATGTGTTTGCCGTACAGGCCGCGGGCACGGGCGTAAATTTCGGCCAGTGTTTCATCGGGGACAATTTTACGAAAATCATCGAGTCGAAGCATTAACTACCTCCTGATAAATGGTTCAGTAACGATCTAAATTGTTTTACGTTATCGACACGATACCGCGCACGCGACATATTCATCCCGATTTTCACCGAGTATGCCTCTTGCGGCAGCACCTCGAACATTTGTTCATCGGTATAATCATCACCGGCGGCCAGAATAAAATCCGCTGAATGATCTTTTAATAATTTTTCAGCCGCGATGCCTTTACTGATCGACAGGTCCTTGACCTCGAGGATCTTGTTGCCTTCGAAGACGCCGACGCCCAGATTCGCGGTCAGGTTCATCAAGGCATCCCGCAGCTCCTGTAGGCGAATATAGCCCTGTTCGGGCTGGGCCCGGCGACAATGCCAGACCAGCGAATATTTTTTCTCTTCGACGAATGCGCCCGGGGTTCGATCGGCATATAGTTCCAAAACGGGCAGGATATCCGCTTTCCAATCACTGTGATGATTTTCGGGAAATTTCCACTGGCCGTCGGCTTCGCGAAAGGCCGCGCCGTGTTCGGCGACCAGGGTCGCATCCAGTCCACCCAGCCAGTTTTGCAGCGTCTGGTGATCGCGGCCGCTGATGACGACGAGACGGTTGTTCGGATCGGCACTGAGTTTTTTGAGAATGGTCAATACCGTATCGTCCGGCCCGGCCTGTTCGGGTTTGACGGAAAAGCCAACCAAGGTCCCATCATAATCCAGCAGCAGCAGACGTTTCTTGCTTTTTTGATAATCTTCGATGATTTGCGCCCGGGCGGCTTTGTCCAGTCGCTGGACGGTCAATTCATGTTGTGTCTTTTGCACCTGCTCGATCGCTTCGATGAAATCGGAAGCCCAGCGGGTTACGGTATAGCGTTCCAGTCGCTGCTGCATCGGATTCAATCGCCGGGCCTGTTCGTCCTCGGGCATCTCCAGGGCTGTTTTGATCGCTTTAACAATCTCGTGCTTATTATTGGCGTTGACCATCAGCGATTCGCCCAGTTCGCTGGCGGCCCCGGCCATTTCGCTGAGGATCAACACGCCGTGTTTACTGTTGGTTTTGGCGGCCACAAATTCCTTGGCGATCAGGTTCATCCCGTCGCGAATCGGGGTGACCAGCGCCACATCGGCCGCGGCGTATAATCCCAACAGCCGATCAAACGGCACCGCGCGGTAGAAATACCAGACCGGCATATAACCGATCGACCCGTATTCGCCGTTCACGCGACCGATAAGCTGCTCAAGCTGATCGCGAAGCTGCTTATAGTGCTCCACGCGCGTGCGCGACGGCACCGCGACCATGATCATCGTAACCTGACCGCGATATTCGGGTTTTTCCGAGAGGAACAGATCGAACGCTTCGAGCCGGTGGAGGATGCCTTTGGTGTAATCCAGCCGGTCGATGGAGATCACGATCTTGCGATCGCCGACCTCGCTGCGAATGGATTCAATCTCGTTTTTCACATTGTGCGTGGTCGGTGCGGTCGAATAAAGCCTGTAATTGATGCCCATCGGGAACGCATCGACTTTCACGACCCGGTCGTCGATCGAGAGCTTGCCCAGATAGTGTTCGGTTCCCGCCAGGCGGCAGACGCTGCTCAAAAAGTGCCGCACGTAATCGTAGGTATGAAAACCGATCAGGTCCGCGCCCAGCAGGCCGTGCAGGATCTCGTTGCGCCACGGCAGCAGGCGAAACAATTCGAACGAGGGGAACGGAATATGCAGAAAATAACCGATCTGCAGCGACGGCATTTTTTCGCGAAGCATCTGCGGCAGCAGCATCAGGTGGTAATCCTGAACCCAGACAACATCGTCAGGCCGGGCCGTTTCCAGAACCCGTTCGCAAAACAGGCGATTGACCAGCTTGTAGAATTTCCAGAACTGATCTTCGTAGATGGTCTGGACGGGAAAATAGTGGAACAACGGCCAGATCGTTTCGTTCGAGAAGCCGTGATAATAGTTTTCGACCTGCTTTTTCGTCAAAAAAACCGACGAACAGTTCTTTTTCAGCAGTTTATCGCTGATCCGGGTTTTATCCTCGGCGGATAACCGGTCGCTGTTGAGGCCGCACCAGCCCACCCAGTGCTTTTCGATCCGATCCGGCAACGAGCCCAGACCGGTCGCAAGCCCGCCGTGGCTGCGGTGATATTCGAACCCGTCGTCGCGTTTGACCACGCTGACGGGCAATCTGTTAGAAACAATCAGCAGTCGACTCATTGCGGCAAAATCCTTTGTTTTTAATTCCCTTTGATATTCGTCAATCATAGCATAGCCGAATAAGTAAATGCTTTCAAGGAATTTACGTGTTTTCATTCAGGAAAAGACGCAGCAGGTGGGATTTACGAACAGATCGCGCGAATGTATAATGATATTCATGAAATGTAAATGAAACCAAAACATTCAAACACGAATAATCGGGAGTAACCGACCATGGACGACGCGAACGATCAGTCGAACACACAATGGATTTTCACTAATGTTTTTTTATGTTTGGTTGTGTTAGGTTTTTCAGCACAGGTTTGGGCCGGCGATTCGCTGTTCCCGGGCCTGGATGAAGTCGGCGATAAATACACATTCGTCCTGATCGCCGACCCGCAGGTCGGCACCGACCGGCCGGGCGATCCGCGTCCGCCGTCGCGCAATCTCTCACGTACGGTCGATGAGATTAACCAAATGAAACCGGCCCCGGCATTTGTGTTATTCAATGGCGATCTCGTCGGTAAAGGCTCGAACGAAAGTCATACCGCCAATTTTGTCAATCGCGCAGGCAAACTCGAGCCGCTGACGATCCTGGTCCACGGCAATCACGACGGCCGCCCGCCGTATATGGAATTTCAGCGGATGCAGTTTCAGCTCAACCGTACCCGCGCAATCAATTTCTCGTTTGATTGCGGCCGGTGGCATTTTGTCGCCTTCCCCAGTAATATCAATACGCCCGAACTTGAGCAGGAATACCTGACATGGCTGGATAATGATCTCAAGGCGAACAAAGACAAGCCGACGATGGTATTCGTTCATTATCATCTGCTGCCGCAGGGCCTCACCCAGCTCGAGTGGTACACTTACGACAAGCCCTACCGCAACCAGGTCGTCGATACGATCACCCGCTACGGCAATGTGAAATACTGTTTCTTCGGCCACGTGCATAACGGCATCAAGGCCGCCGTCAAAACCGCGTGGGAATATAAAGGCACCAAGTGGATCACCGCGCCGACCGGAACCGCACCTCGTAATTTCGGCGAGGAGTACCCCGGCTTCGAGTCCGGCCAGGACGACGGCACCGATCCCGGCGGCGGCTATTACCTCGTGATTGATATCGACGGCAAAGATGCAACGATCAAGGGCCGGCTTAACAACGTCGATAAAGAATATATCTTCCGGGCGGATACGTTCCGTGAATACAAAGATGAAGAACCGCTATGGTTCAAGAACGTACTGGATTATCCCGCAAATGAAAATTTGGTCAACGGTGGATTCGAGGGCGATCTGGCCGGCTGGATGCGGCCGTACCGATACCTCAGCGACAGCGAGCCCGGATTCATCTGGCGGGCCGACAGCGATATCAAAAAAGCCGGCGATAAATCCGCGTATCTGTTCGTTCGCGAAAAAGGCCAGCCGTGGGCACGCGAAGAGATGATGGAATTGTACCAACTGGTGCAGGTCAAAAACCAAACGCCGGTGTTCAGTGCACAGTTCTATCCGGAAAAATTCACCGGCGGCGGCGGATACGTTCGACTCTGCGCCTACAGCGGCCGCGACATGAAATTCCTGATGCTCTTTGATTTCGGCAACGGCGATAAGCCGGACAATATGCGCATGGCGACCAACTCGATCTATACGGCCACCGGCCAAAAGGGCAGTCCCGGTGAGTTGATCAAGATGGGCCGCGAGAAAACCGCGATGTTCCTCGAACTCGATGTCGCCGCCGGCAAATGGCACGATCTGGCCGTCGATATCGCCGAATTCTACGATTTCACGCATCGCTCAGGCCCGAAATTCGCCGAATTGGGTATCGATAAAATGCTCGTGGCCGTCGGCGTCTGGTGCCAGAGGCATAAAGGCTCACTCAGCGGCGCTTATTTCGACGAGATTTCCATCTCCCCGCGAACCGGCCAAGACCAGGCCGCGATCTTCGACGGCGAACCGGTCCGCCTGACCGCCGGCATCTTCAAGACCACCTTCGGCGCCAGCCGCTACGAACCGGACCAAAAACGCCCCCGAAAAAAATAAGATATCTTGTCATTGTGGTTACTGCTTTTTCATCATTGGTAAAAAATTTTCAGAAATTATTGTATAAAGCGGTGTAGCCGGATAAAATGTGAGAGCTGATTCGATCAACAAACTTTAGATTCTATTTGTTGGGAGATAGGTGAATGCAGCATAATCCGGTTTTAAAAAAGGCCATTTTGGAGGTGGTGGATAACCAGCTTCGCGACGATGATCCCCCTGAAACACGATTGACATTAGAGCGTCTGATGCAGCAGGGAATTTCCGAAGAAGAAGCCAAAAAATACATCGGTTGCGTAGTAACTTCAGAAAGCTTCGATGTTTTGAAGAACGGTGAAACATTTGATCAGCAGCGTTATGAAACCGCCCTTCGACGGTTGCCGACCCTGCCGTGGGAGTAACGTCCGCTCAAAAAAATGGCGAAGATCACTCTGTTTTTGACGTAGCTTTGCGCCCGTGATGAAGATTCGCTGATCTATTGGCATATCTACTCAAGACGACTATGGTTGAAATATTGGCGGTTGGTGCCGAAATTTCAACCATAATTCAGCAAATCAGTGGTTTTTGGCCGCAAATGGCCGACGCGGGTATATTGGTCGGCCGATCATGCAGTTCGGTGGCTATCTTCGCCGGGGTCGTCTTCGCCGGGCGGTGGGGAATTTGCCTTTATGCATTGTGGCCCGTTTTTTCGTTGCGGGCTGTGGCTTCGGCATTGACGGCTTGGTGTAATTGAAATCCTCACAAATCTTCGGCTCGAAATCGCGCCCGATGAACTGTTCGATCTTGCGAATGTACTTGTCCTCCTCGCGCGAGGCGAACGTGATCGCGTCACCGGTGGCCTCGGCCCGGCCGGTACGCCCGATCCGGTGAATATAATCCTCGGCATAGGCGGGCACATCGTAATTGATCACATGCGAAATACCCGAAATATCGATCCCGCGGGCGGCGATATCGGTCGCGACCATGACCTGGTACTTGCCGCTCTTGAAGCCGTCCATCGCCTGTAGCCGTTGGCCCTGGGTGCGGCCGGAGTGGATCGCCACCGAGACATACCCCGCGGCCTTGAGCCGACGATTGATCCGGTCGGCCCCGTGCTTCGTGCGCGAAAAAATCAGCACGCTGTACATCTGCATCGTATCGAGCAGGTGCAGCAGCAACTCCATTTTCTGTTCCTTGCGCACCGGGTAAATATGCTGCGTGATTGTTTCGATCGGGTTATACGGACGGCCGATTTGGATCGTCTTGGGCGATTTAAGCATATCGGCGGCCAGCGATTTGATCTCCGGCGAGATGGTCGCCGAGAAAAACAAGGTCTGGCGCTTCTTGGGCAGCCGGGCGACGATCTTGCGAACATCGTTAATGAACCCCATGTCCAGCATGCGGTCGGCCTCGTCGAGTACGAGCACCTCGATCTGCCGCAGGTCAATCGATTTTCGCTGGATATGATCGATCAAGCGTCCCGGCGTGGCGACGACGATATCCACCCCGCGGCCGAGCGACTTGAGCTGTTTGTTGATTTTCACACCGCCATAAACGGCCAGCGTCTTGATATCAAGGTATCGGCCGTAGCGGAGAATCGCTTTTTCGATCTGCGCGGCCAGTTCGCGCGTCGGGGTAATAATCAAAGCCCGGACGTGTTTGCGCCGGGGCGGTTTTTCGTGACCCAGCCGGTTTAAGATCGGCAGCACAAACGCGGCCGTCTTGCCGGTACCGGTCTGCGCGCAGCCGATGATATCATGGCCGGCAATCGCCGAGGGGATAACCTGGGACTGAATTTCGGTGGGTGCGGTATAGTTGACGGCGAGAATGCCCCGCACCAATGGGTCGGAAAGACCAAATTGTGTAAATGGCATACAGTAATCCTAAAAAACATAATATTCAAATGGATTCAAACTCAAGGAGTGCTTACAAATCGCGGCATTCGGTGTTCACAAAACACCCACGCCTTAGCAGCGACGTCGGCCACCTTAGCTTACAATCCACAAGAATAATCGAAATCCGTTAACATGTAAAGCTAAAATTGACCGAATGAGTCAAATAAACCGCACATACCCTGCTTTTGTGCGAATTTGACCTTAATTTGCCCTGGCGAGCGGTTTCGGTTATATTGATCGGCCGGTCATGGAGGCAGTTATGGTAAACAGAAACAGGATTGCGACAGTGCTGATGGGGGTTTTGCTAAGTATTGCGGGTGCAACTGCAGGCGTAACTTTATATCCCGATATCCCCGGCGCCGAGCGCAGCGATCGCTTCAACGTGCAGGCCAATGGCCAGGACATCTTCGTCGAAACCCTCGGGCGAATCGATTACGCCCGTTTCAAGATGATCGGCCCGGCCAAAATTCAGGTTCGATTCAATCACCACATCGAAACGTTCACAATCAGTCCGCAGCGCGAACCGGTTGCGGCAAAACAGCGAGATAATACGATCATATTCGAAATCGAGAAGCCGCGAAACCTTGCGGTATTGGTCAACAAAACGCATTGGCTGTTTATCTTTGCCGAGTCGCCGGAGCCGATGTACAAGCTCGATCAGAGAAAGATCCGTTACATCGACGAACAGTCCGCCGACAACACCGGCCAAACGCTCGTAACCGAAAAACTCCAGCAGGCCATCGATGCATTGCCCCAAAACGGCTGGCTCTGGATTCGGCCCGGCATCTACCAGACCGGCACGCTGAAATTGAAAAGCGATATGACGCTGTACTTGTCGGCCGGGGCGATGCTCAAAGGTTCAACCAATCCAAATGATTATCCCCTGGATAGCGGTTTTACGGAGGCCAACACCAACGCGCCGAAATGGTCCAACAACGGCCGCGGAATGACCTACAGCCGCCTGATTTTTATCGACGATGCCTGCAATGTGCACATCACCGGCCGCGGCATCATCGACGGCAGCGGCAAGATCGTCCGCGACCAGGGCAAGCCCGCCAACCTGATCCGCATCCGAAACAGCAGCAATATCACGATCGAGGACATCATCCTGCGCGACCCGGCCGCATGGAACACCCACATTCTGCACAGCGAAAATATCACCGTTCGCAATATCAAGATGCTCAACCGCTTTGATGTGGCCAACACCGACGGCATCAATCCCGACGCTTCAACGCACATTTTGATCGAGAACAATTTCGCCTGCTGCGGCGATGACTGCGTTGCGGTTAAAAGCACAGGCAATACTAATCTGCTGGCCGATGTGAACGATATCGTCGTCCGCGGCAATATTTTTCTGACCCGAAAGTCCGCGCTGAAAGTCGGCACCGAAACGCGCGCCGAGCGAATGAGTCATATTTCGTTTATCGACAACGATGTCATTCTCTGCGACCGCGGCATGAGTCTGTATTGCGAGGATGGGGCCGTTTTCGAAAATATTGTCTTTGAAGGCAATTACTTCGAATACAATTTCCCCGATAACCGCCGGATGCTGATGGATTTTCGCATCGGCAGCCGCAGCGGCGAAGGCCATATCCAAAATGTAACGATCAAGAACTGCCGCGCGTTTCGGCCGTGGCCGCATGCTTCAATCTTCCACGGCTTGAATGAAGCACATACCATCAGCAATGTGAAGTTCATTAACCTTGTCGTCGGCGATACGATCTGCGAGACACCGGACGATATCCCCCTGAAAACTAATCCATTTGTTGAACATGTTCAATTTCAAAAATGAGGATAAAGCGATGATCTACGAGGATTTGAAAGACAAAAAAGTGCTGGTCACCGGTTCCAGCAGCGGCATCGGGGCCGCGACCGCGATTCTGTTCAGTCAACAGGGCAGTTTCGTCGGCGTGCATTACTTCAAAACCCAGGACGGCGGTGAAAAGACCCTGGCCCAAGTGAAAAAGCACAGCCACGGCATCCTTCTGCAAGCCGACATGCGGGAGCCGCAGCAGGTCAAGGATATGGTCGAGCAGTTCGCCAGTGCCGGCGGCGGTATCGATGTCCTGGTCAACAACGCCGGCACGCTGATCGCCCGCCACCCCTTCGAGACCGCCCCGCTGGATTATCACGAAGATATCTTCGCAACCAATGTCCGCAACGTGTTCTTAGCGACCCAGGCCGCCCTGCCGTACCTCAAAAAATCCAAAGGCGCGATCATCAATATCGGCTCGGTTGCGGGCCATAACGGCGGCGGCGGCGGATCGGGTATCTACGCCGGCGCAAAAGCGGCCGTGGCAACCGAAACCATCGCCATGGCAAAAGAATTCGCTCCCTATGACATCCGCGTCAACAGCGTCCTGCCGGGCCTGATTGAGACGCGCTTCCATGAGCAGTTCAGCACACCCGAGCGTAAGGCGAAAGTCGCCCAAGAGACCCCGCTCGGGCGAAACGGCACGCCCGAAGATATCGCCAAGGTGATCCTGTTTCTGGCCAGCCGCGAGGCCTCCGAATTCATCAACGGCGAATATATCGCCGTCAATGGCGGCCTGTATATGCGGGCGTAAGTGGATAAACCCGCCTCATTCTATGGATTTTGATTGCGCAGGACCTCCGCTTGTTCGAGCAATTGCTGGAATTGCCGATTCGCAAACATATCACTGCTTTGCCGGGTGAGCTTTAGCCCTTCTCGGATCACTTCTCTGGCTTGCTCAATCGAATTGCCGCGCAAGAGGGCTTTGGCCAGAAATAAACGGTGTTCGGTGACATTGGGCTCGAGCACAACCGCTTTTTGGAAACAGGTTGCCGCCCGGGAGAAGTCGCCCATTTTGGCATAGACGTCCCCGAGGTTCTGATAGGTTGAAGCGGCATTTGTTGTCCGGAGTTCTTGACGGTACCCCTCAATCGCCTGGGTATAGCAGTTGCGAGCCTGTTCGGCTTGGCCAAGCTGTTGATAAGCGAACCCCATTATCGCATAAATATTGGGCAGATTCCAATTCAATCCGGCTCGGCGATTATAGGCCAGGACTTGTTGAGCGGTTTCGATGGCCTGGCGCCAGTTTTTCTGCATGATATGGATAGAGCCGATTTTGTTATACGCCTCGAAACTGAGTTCCGGACAGATATCAATCGCTTTTTCATACATCGCAAACGCGCTATTCGGCATTGATTGATTCTCGTATTGCTGCCCCTTTTCAATGTATTGCATGGCCCGTTTATATTCGCCGCTTTTGAGCACGGCCGGGGCGACCAGATTTTCGACCGGTGCAAAATTGTCCGTCAGGACCATCCGGTCCGCTTTTTCCATTAGTTGTTTGATCTGTTCGGGGCCGTATCGCTTTAATTCATATTGGCGGACCTGCGGCTGCTGATCGAGCGCTTGCAGATCGACCTGTTGTTTTGAAGCGATGATGACAAAATTGTTTTCGCGGGTTAACGGGGCGTTTTCGGAAAAGACGTGAATCGATCCGAAGGTCTGTTTCAGCGTTGTCAACAGTGCGCCAAGAAATCGCCCGCTCTGATAAATATCGATGATGTTGAGCATATACACGCCGTCATCGGTCAGGACTTGGCTGATCTTCTCATTGAATTCGCGGGTCACCAATTGGAACGGGACTGAGTAATTATTGATCGCGTCCTCATAGATAAAGTTATACCGAATTTTTGGATCATCGACGGCAATGGTTAGTGCATCGATGTAGTTTCGTGCATCCATATGAATCGTTCGGATGGTTGTGTCTTTTGCCAGGCCGTAGGCCGCCATGGCGGCTTGAGTAACTTTCGGATCGATCTCCACGACATCGACGCGGGTACCCGGCCAGACGTCCTTGATATATCGAGGCAGGACATAACCACCGCCGCCGATGACCAACGCGGAAAAATCTTGTTTTTCAGCAGTCACCAAATCCGTTACGGCCGCATAGATACACGCATAACAGGATTGCAGATTACGGATGTCATCCATCTGAAGGATACTGTGACGCAGGGTGTCCTGCATGAAATTGCGCTTATCGGGATTTTCCGAGAATCGACGCACACCGATGTAGCAGTAAGGACTTTCGTCTTCATACAGGATATTCGGATCTGGGGTTTCTCTCAGATATATCGCCGCGCCGCTTTGGCGAATCCCGTCAGTCGGCGCCATCGCCAAAACGGCCAGCACGATCAAGCACCCCGCCCAGGCATACAGCATTCGGCTTTGTTTCCAAAAGTATATGGCCCATAATGCCAGCGCCCCGGCAATCAACCAAATAATTACATTAGTGCCCAATACGGTGATGAGGTAAAAGCCCGCCAGAAACGTTCCGGCAATGCTGCCGGCGGCACCGGCGGCATAAATATCGCCGATCGTTTGCCCGGTTGCCAGCCCCTCGTCAAGGGCCATTTTGGCAACCACCGGATTGATCATCCCCAACAGCGTCGAGGGCAGCAGAAAGGTGCCGGTAATATGAAGAAAAACGCGCATCGGCCAGTTCACCAGGGCAAGCATGCCGGTTTCGAGGATGAGATGATGGATGAATATGGTCAGGACACAGGACATTGAGCTTAAACACAGCAGTACCGCCACCGTTTTTCGGCAAACAAAGACATCGGCGATCCAGCCGCCGATCGCATTGCCGATTGTGATGCCGGCCAACACCACCCCGATCACGGATGTCCAGGTATAGATCGACTGGCCTAAATGACGGGCCACCCATCGCCCGGCGACCAGTTCCATGGCCATAATACAGGCACTGGCAAAAAACACTGTTAATGCCGCAGCGAAAATCGGCCACACGCGTTTGGTTTGGATCATGATGATTCCTTATATCAATGTCAGTCACATGTTATTTTACCGTATTGACAGGAACTTATCAAGTGTATGCGATGGGAATGGTTATATCGTTATCATGCCTCCTCGATCCGGCCGCGGGGTGTATCCACAAAAAAACGCCGGTCTTTTGACCGGCGTTTTGTGTTACATACTGTGCGAAACGCG
>CAZFDE010000010.1:0-59806 GCA_964517795.1 uncultured Pirellulales bacterium
ACTGCATATACGCAAAAAACAACCTTCACAGAAATTTATGAAATATTCGGGTTAGTCATGCGGTTTATTTCGGAACTGATTTTACAGATGTCAATACAGCCACCACCGATTCGACCGAATTTAAGGGATACCAGTTAGTTGGCGACGAATCGTATAATCCGGTTAGCTTGTTAACCAACGGCCAGGACTATTACTGGCGTATCGATGAAGTCAATGGCGTCGAGATTGCCACAGGAACGGTATGGAACTTTACCGCCGGTGACGGCAAGGCATATACGCCGCTTCCGCAAGACGAGCAATCTTACGTTTCAATCAATACCGATCTGTCATGGGCGTCCGGGATCGAAACCGGAACGTATGATGTCTATTTGGGCACGAACTACGATGATGTGAATAATGCGACGACGGCTTCGGCGCAATTTATGGATAATGTATCATCGACGACGTATAATCCGTCCGATCTGGAATTGGGCCAAACCTATTATTGGCGAGTGGACGATGTCGATGCCCTGCAAATATTCAAAGGCGATGTCTGGAGCTTCTCGACGGCCTATGGCAGCGATTTTGGAATCGACAATTTCGATGACTATACCAGTACCACGGACCTGAAGAACACCTGGAGCGAACAGGGCAATGCGACGATTTACCAGGAGACCAATGAAGAACTTTACACGTATCGTTATCTGGGAATGCAGCTTGATTATGCCAACGGTTCAAGCCCCTATGTCTCCGAGGCCCGCCGCAGCTACGGCAGCGGCCAGGACTGGACCGCTGACGGCGTCCAGGTACTGGTGTTCTATTATCTCGGCGATGATGATGTCAATGGCTTGTATGTAACCCTCGCCGACAGTTCCGACTCCGATACGGTGTATATAACCGATACCGGCCGGCTTCGCCTGGAAAACTGGCAGGAAATGAATTTCAAATTAAGTGATTTCAACGGCATTGACCTGACCGATGTCCGCGGCATTACAGTGGGTATCGGTCAGCAGACGCCGGCGCCGGGAGGCAACGGTACGGTTTATATCGATGAGATCGCGGCATTTCCCAGTCGATGCACTGCAGAATTCGACAATCCGGCGGACC
Organism: uncultured Pirellulales bacterium; assembly: GCA_964517795.1. GTDB lineage: Bacteria > Planctomycetota > Phycisphaerae > Sedimentisphaerales > Anaerobacaceae > CAZFDE01. The sequence continues at coordinate 1,087 of CAZFDE010000010.1, forward strand.
TCGATGGGGACTGTGAGTTGGATCAGACAGAATTAAAATGGCTGGTCGATCACTGGCTGATGGAAGATTATATCGTTCTGGCAGCCGACCCAGGTACCAGCGGATTGGTCGCATACTACAATTTCAATGAAACATCCGGCACAACGCTCAATGACAGCACGGCCAATAACTACGATGGTACAGTCGATGCGGCCGGTTCGAACGACTGGGATTCATCGGGGTATATAGATGGATGTCTGGATTTTGACGGTACATTCGGCGTAACGCTGCCGACGAGTGTCTTCAGCGGCCTGAGCAGTGCAGTAACGGTTTCGGTGTGGGTCAATAGCGATGCCACCGAGGATGCCGGCAAGCCCGGCGTCGCCGAAATGGGCGCGGGCCAACTGCCCGGCGGTGCGACGGAATACCAGTGGGATACCGCTCAGTACAGGACGGGTACGCCGGACGATTTTGCCGGCTCCTGGCATCACTGGGCATTTGTTAAAGATGGAGATAACGATTTGCTGCAGATTTATCATGACGGTATTTTGGTGTCTGAACAAACCGATGCGACGAATACAATGGCGAATACGATTTCACCGCGTATCGGCTCAGCCCAGGATGGTTCCAGCGAATACTTCCGCGGAAAAATGGACGAAATGAAGATTTATAACCGTGTGTTATCGCATTCGGAGATCGTTTACCTGGCCGATTTGAGTCAGGTTGACCAGCCGTTAGCGCCGGTTCTTTCGCCGGTTGATCCGAAAGCCGATGGCGTTATTGATTTTGCCGATTTTGCATGGGTGGCTTTGGATTGGCTTGATCAGGTCCTCTGGCCTTAAAATCGAAAAACTGATTGAAATATAAGTGAATATGTACTGAATCATAAAAGGAAAAGATGATGAATCGACGTGATTTTTTAAGAAAAACATTACAAGTCAGTGCCGGGGGATTTGTTTTGGGCAGTATTGCCAAAGCCGGTTATCTGCTTGGTGTCGATGGATTTGAATGTCGGCTTGGGCCGAGGTCGGGTAACCAATTCCCGCAGCTTGATCGAATAGGGGACAATTTTTCGTTTGTCCTGGTTGCCGATCCTCAACTGACGACGGAAACCGGTATTGGTTCGGTCGGTGGGACCAGTTCGGTCCGCTATGACCAGATGATCAACGAGATGAACAGTATGCCGCGTCGCCCGGCGTTTGCGGTGCTTGACGGCGACCTGGTGAATACCCCGACCAGTACGGGCAGTTGGGACAACTTTATCGACAGTACGACTTCCATGAAATTTCTGCCGATCCTGGTGTATGGCAATCATGATGGCAATTCAGATGCTGGTTATTACAGCACATTTCAGGATAAGCAGGAAATCTGCAACGGCACGCGGGACTATACCTTCAGCTTCAATTGCGGCAAATGGCATTTTGTAGTGATTCCCTGTGACGTCCAGAACACCAGTGACGAGGCGGCCATCATCGACTGGCTGCAAGCCGATTTGTATCTGAATCGTAACAAGCCGACGATGGTTTTTGAACATGAACATCTAATGCCTCAGGGGCTGACACAGCTCGAATGGTACACCTATAATCGTCCATTCCGAACGGACATCCTGAATGCCTTAGCCAGATACGGTAATGTCCGCTACGTGATCAATGGCCATGTTCACAATGGAATCAAGGCCAGTGCCAAAACGGCATGGACATGGAAAGGGATTAACTTTATCACCTCGCCGACCTGTACCGCCAGCCGACCGTTCGGCAATGATGAGGAATTCCTGGAATTTGTGGACGGTCTGGATCAGCTTGATGGCGACACCGGCGGCGGTTATTACATGATATTGGAAGTCAACGGAGAAGATGTGACTGTAAAAGGGCGCTTGGCGAATGTCGAAACAGAATATATTTATGACGTGAACGCTTTCCCCGAATACGTTGATCAGGAACCGCTCTGGTTCAACTCAATCTGGGATTATACACCAACCGCTTCACTTGTGAATGGTTCATTCGAAAATGATTATGATGGTTGGATGACACCGCATCGCTATATTGGAGATAATTACGATACACGGATGTTCGTTTCGGCGATTGATTCGGGCTTAAGCCGCGACGGCGGCAAAAGCTTGTATATGCGCACCCGCCAAGGCGGCTTGCCGTGGGCACAGACCGAGATCCTGCAATATTATCAGTGGGTGCAGGCACCTTCCAGTCCGCTGCTGAAGTTCAGCTATTATCTCGATACTGCCGGTGTCGGCGGCGGGATGTATGTTCGCATCTATGCCTGCAGCAATACGGAAATGAAACACATGTTCCTGCTCGATTGGAATGCAACCGATGGCGAGAAATACCAGAATCGCAACACTGCCCGAAACGGCGGCTATGAACTGCGTGCCGACGGCCGACGCGAACATGCGGCCTGGTATATTACCCTTGGGCAGTTACAGCAAGCGATGTTCTGGACACTGCCGGAAACGCTCGATACCTGGCATGATGTGACACTCAATATGCAGGGCATCTACGATGCGATCAAGGGAAGCGGCTCCTGGTCATCGCTGGGCGTAACGAAATTGTTTATTTCGGTTCACTGCTGGAGCCTTGAAAACACCGGTTCGATTAACGATGGCTGGGTGGACGCCTTTTCGCTGACCTCGGCAGCCGGCGAAACATCGAATGTGGACGGCACACCGCTGGCAACCGACAGCAGTGTCTGGGATACGACATTCGGCGGCGAAGCGCTCTAAATTCTTAGATGAGACAATTTGCTTTATTCTTTTGATTATCGCTTTCGCAAATGCTTTGCGATAATCGTCATATTTTCATCCGGTTTTTCGAGATTGCGTGGATAGTAGTAATAAATTACCTGATCCAGATTGAGCTTCAATACGTCCGCCAGTCGCCGATCCATAAGGTGATTATCAGCACCTTTCATGCTGAAATTTTCGATCAGCATCAAGCTTTTTTTACCATTTTGATGGGCGGCCGAAATGAACCGTTCGCCGGCATTTTCACCCAGTAGAACTTTTCCTTTGGCATTCTGAGTGCTGATATCATCCTCGCGCCAGGGTCGTCCATCGCAGCCAAAATAATCCAATGATTTAATCGCTGCGGCCTTTTTGAGGATATTGTCCGGCCAATTCGCATATCCGAAAAGATGTACACTTTTATCTTTATGCGTTTGTTTAATGTATGTATTGAAACGGCTGTAGAAATCGCATACATGATCAATATGGCGATCGAAAGGCGCATCCTCGCCTAAGGTTTCAACGGCTTTGGCAGAATAGTCAGACAAAAATGATTTCGGTTCGTCCCAGATGATCCCTTTGATGGGCCATAATTCGAATATCTGATCGACACTTCGGCAGAAAAAGTCATAGACCTGGGGATAATGAATGCTGCTGATCACACCTGAAACCGAGCTGAGGACAGGTTTGCCCTCGGCATTTAGTACCCAGGTTTCCGGATGATGTGTTGAAAACAAGCTGGGCACTTTGGGGGCACCGGCCAGCATGCCCGCCCATCGCGAAGGGACAGCAAATACTTTCATGTTTTGATTGGCGGCTTCTTCGCAAATAATGCGTACATTTTCCACGGCAGCAAAAAGATCCTGTTCGAGAATGGCGATCGAAACGGCATTCGTGCCAACATCGGCCATCCATTTCATATCCTCGCGGACCTGACGCGGCACCATGGTGTACATGTGGGCGCGAAAGTAATAGGCGTTGAGAAGTGGTCGAGATTTCATGGACGATTGTGTTGAAACAGCCTTGAGTTTACCGGTTAATCCCAGCCCCAAAGCCGCCGAGAATCCGCTTTTCACAAATGTTCTGCGTTCCATGTGATTCCTTTCGGGATATTCCTGGAATTTTAAATAGCACTCTATTTTTTAATCATCATGTATGCTGCACGTGAGTCTGTTTTTAATTTATTTATAATACCGATGCAAGCAAATATCCGAGTGTGTTTTGAAGAATGCCTTTGAGCAGATACCATTTACACGGTATTTTTCTATTTTGCAGAAAACCCTGTCCTGGTTTGCGTATGATTTGAAATGTGCAATGGGCACGCGTTTTCAAGGCGTGCCCATGTATTCGCGTTCATTATTTCATGATCTGGATCAATTTTCCTAATCCGCCATCCGGTGTTCCGGTATCGCCATCCAGCGGCAAGCTGACCGACTGGTTGGGATATGAGCCGCTGATCGTCAGGTTCGACCATGTACCGTTGACCGCATCGAAGGCCTTGACTTGGCTGACCGCCTCAACCGGAAAACGCAGCGTGGCCGTATGCGCATCGTCCTTGTCGCGGTTCATGACCATTGCATAGTCATCGTCGTCGGGATCGGTAAACATCCCCAGTGCAAATCCATCTTCGTCGATCTGGATCCAGTGCCCTGCGGGGATATCGTCCATCGAAGATGAATGGTCATGCGCGACGGTCCCGATTCCGGTATGATAAACAGCCGTACTGGTCAGGTTGATCAATTCCGGCCCGAGGTTGGCAAGCTCCTGGTTGATTGTCTGCACATCGGCATAGTAACCCGGATTCGAGATCGTACCGCTTGACTTATCAAATATCTTCGAAGCGGTAAACCAGAAAATCCCTTTGACACCATAGGTCAGGTTCATATACACCGAATATCGGTATCGTGCTCTGCTTTCCGGGTCGCTGACTTCGGAGCTGCCGGTGGCATCCACTTCGACCCATGAATGAAGCGGGATATCATTGGCCAGTGCGACGTCGCGATAAAATTCGAGATTTTCGATCAGTGTTTTCCAGGGATAGCCGATCCCCCAGTACCAGACATAAAAATCAAAGCTGAGCACTTCGGGATTGACGATATCGATAAAATCATAGACATCGTCGCGATCGATCCCGTAGTTGATGCTTTGCAGGTTCGTATAGGATGGATGCTGCGGATCGGCCCAGTGGACCAGCAGATGGTCCTCGCCGACCTGTTCGAATTCGCTGCCCGGACTGGGTTCATCTTCCTGCCAGTATCCCCACAGTGCCGGATTATCTTTATAGGCCGGTGCGAACGAATAGGACGGCTTGTTTTTGAGCATGATCTTTAAGCCGGCGTCCGCACACTGATCGAACGTCTGAATGACTTCGGCGACATTATTGATCCCCAGATCGACGAGTTTCTGGATATAACCGGCTCGGTCGGAGCAGTCAAAAAGATCGGTCCAGCCGATGGAAATAATGAATTCTTCCTGTTTCCATGCCGGCACAACGGTGAAACTCCACGGATCGCCTTCGATGACGTTATTGTTCGGTTCGACTTCATCGATTCGCCAGTAGTAGGTCTGCCCGACCTTGAGATCGTCGGGGTAATATTCGGTATCGCTCTGGTTGCCTCTGTAGGGATTGCTGAGCATCCAGTTCGCAGCCATTTGGGCGTATTCGTTAAAATCATAAGAAGCCAGCCATAGCCCGGACAGTGTCGCCACATCGAAGAAATCCACATGACAGTCGCCGTCCCAGTCGCCGGTTAGGGCCCCTGTGCCCGGGCACGGTCCGGGGCTTTTGTCGGCCGTGCTAACGGCATCCTCGTCTCGTCCGATATAGACATCGTGCGTATAGGTGCCGTTCTGACCTTCGTTCCAGACCAGTTTCCAGCCGGGCGTTTCCAGGCCGCTGTTGGGCGGACCCTGCGGGACCGCCATGCGAAGATCGCGAATGGCCGTCATTGTCAGATCGTAATTAGCTTCGTCCCAGGCAAAGATGACGTTGTTAGGATCGCCGTAACCGGTGATTTGACCGTTGGCATGATAGGTTTGGATATTCGTTTTGAACGTATCCCAGTCCGTCGAGCCTTGATTCACGAAAATGCTCCCGCCGGTTACATCGATGCTGCCGCCGGATCCCATGGCCAGGTCTTTGATCAGGATCTGGCCGGCGTCGGCCTGAATATGCCCGGTTGAACCGGCGGGCGCCCCGACATACAGGACGTACCCGGTCATCTGGAGAACGCCGCCGTGCATCTCGACCGTGCCGCTGGAACCCGATTGGTTGCCGACATAGAAGGCGCCTTCGGTATAAAAATGGGCATTGTCATAAATCGCCAGTTGGCCGTTATTACGGTTGCCGACATTGGTTCGTTTTAGGGCATGGACATAGGCGTTTTCCCGCAGCTCAAGCCGGCCCTGAGTTCCGTTGATATGTGAAATTTGAAGAAAGCCGGTATCGGCAAGAGAGAGATAGACCTCGGCGTTATCCCGGACCTCAACCAGGTTCAGATTCGGATCGTTCAGCAGGTTGCCGATCTTGAAATTGGCATTAAGATTCAAAACGGCATTGCCAATGATCTGCAAATGACCTTGTGGGCCGTTACCCATCAGGATCCAATTGCCGTAGCCGTTGGCATCGAGAATACATTTATCCGTACCGGCGGAATTGATCGAGATATTGTCAGTCAGACCGGGCTGGGAATTGAGATCCCAGTTTCCATCGGTGAGCCAGAGATTATCCCCGGCAGTATTGGTCCAGACATGAGCATGGACGGCTGCGGATAAACAAAATACGAACACAATCATAATCGTGGTAAGACATGCAGTACGTTTCATCAAACGTCCTCCTTTCTCAATGGCCAATGGCGGCCGATTCGATATCAGTATTCTATACGGAACATTATACTAAAAAACACGTATATAATCAATAAAAAAAATGCTGCGTGAATATTTCAGGGCATGTAACGCAAAATGAGTATGAGTAAAACAAAAAAAACCCGAGAAAAACAAAAAAAGAGTTGATTTTTGCCCGCAGCAGACTATACTGTATTATGAGGATTGCTCATACAATTGGAAAAGTGAAAGGCGTTTTTACTGAAGCTATTGTTAGAAAAGGTGTAAATTAATGATCAGAAAGCGTGGATTTACCCTAATCGAATTGTTAGTAGTGATATCAGTTATTGCGCTGTTATTGGCGATATTGCTGCCTGCTTTAAGCAAGGCCAAGGTGGTCGCAAAGTCGGCCGTCTGTATGGCTCAACTGAAACAATGGGGCGCTGTTTTTTATATGTATGCCGGGCAAAATAACGGTTACTTTATGTCCGGCGGCAACAGCCACGGTGCTGAGAACTGGTGTGAACAACTTCGCCCGTTCTACGGCGGCGAGAACGTCCGAGGTGAAATCCGCGTTTGTCCGGAAACTACGAAGCCCGGTCCCAACGGCAACCCCCGCCCGCCTTGGAACCCGCATGAATATCATGAGATTCGATCTGACAAGTATAATGGCGGCCGATTGAGCTGGCGAAAGGGGGATAAATTCAGCTATGGGGTCAATAACTGGATCCACAATCCCGGATATCGCAATGACGGCGGTGCGGACGGTGGTTTGGCTATGAATGATAAGATGCGCCCGGAGAAATGCAGCAGCGCGTACTGGCGTACAAACAAGATCAAAGGAGGGGCATATGTTCCGATTTTCGGCGATAACAGTACCCGGGCCACATGGTCGCATCATACGGATTCCGTACCATTAACTGAAACCTGGGATAACGGCGATCCTGACGTTCACGGCAACATGATGCGGATTATCACCGATCGGCATGACGGAATGTTTAACTGGGTGTATATGGACGGGTCGGTCCATAAACTGGGCCTGCGATCCGTATGGAAGCTTAAATGGCATCAATGGTTCGATACGAATAATTCCACCGGAGACAACCGTTACACGATCGACGGGGGACATTGGCCGCGTTGGCTGAGAAAATACTCGATGAAAGTCTATTAGAATAAAGCAGAAAATTAAGGTGCGTTTATAATTCGAAACATGTTCATATGTTAAATACAATTGCTATATTCAGCCATAACGCCATAATTTGATTTTATTTGTTTAGTTTTTTCTGCGCAATTTATTTTATTTATGCTTGAAACCGTGGTCTAAAAGTGATATAATACTGCTAAGGTTTACATGTATCTTGCACAACTTGTGGTATCGTGAATCATGTGACGTGTGAATTTGGGAGGATTATGGGTAAGAAAAGAATATGCAGCAATAATCTTTCAAGGCGGCGGGAGGGACGCTTTTACCTGTATTCATATTTTATTGACTTGGTTGCAATAAATACATCTGTGTCTTTTTTCCGGGTCGTTTATACCGCCCGGCAGCGGATCTGCCGAGCCGGATTTCAATTCAAACCGACTTTATTAACTTCTATTTAGTAAGGAGGAGTCTTATGTGTAAGACAAAATTAGTGGTGTCCCTTCTTGTGGTATGCTGGTTGGCCATGAGTTTGCCGGCAGCAACTAAGGTGTGGGACAATGAAAGCGGAGACGGCAGTTGGCATACGGCCCTGAACTGGGATACGAATACAGTGCCGACTTCCGGTGATTTTGTTGCAATTTTTACGGATGGACTGGCCGATCCAACCATTACCACGTCGTTTGACCTGACACCGGCCGGAACGATTGCGTGTTATGGCGGCATCGCCGATTTCCGTGGTGCGATCATGAATTCGGGGACGGTGGATGTCAACATTTTATATGTGGGCTGGGGCCAATTCGATCGTAAGGGATTCTTTACCCAGAATAACGGCACCTTCAACGCAGATACGATTGCAATCGCTGAAGTCAACAGCACCGGGGCGCTTACCCTCAATGGCGGCACCATTGCCTGCGATCAATTTTGGGTCGGTCGTGACGGTGTAGCGGATGTCAATATTGACGGCGGCACACTGAACATTCGCAACCAGTTTTTGCTGAACAGTAATAGCTCCACCGCAAATGTCAACATCGGAACGGCCACCCTGACGTTGAACAGCGGCATGATTGATATGGTAACGGGCCTTTCTGCAACACCATCGCAATTTGATATAGCTAATGACGACAAAGCAACCTTAACCGTCAACGGCGGTACGATCCAGGTCGGCGATCATCTACCATTTCGCGTCGGCAATGGAAGCGGCATAACAGGAACATTGAATGTCAACGGCGGTTTGGTTTATGTGAACCAGCCGAGTACCGCCAGCCAGGCGGGCCACGTTAAAGTCGGGCAAAGCGGTGGAAACGGAACGATTAACGTCAGCGACAGCGGCGTGCTGACGATGAACCTTTCCGAATCATCCACAAGCCCTGAGTTTCAGGGCGGACGCAGTGGATATTCCCAAATCAATGTTACCGACGGCGGTACGTTTAACATCAATGGCCTGACCGGTAATGTCGAGATGACATTTGCACAAGCCGGTCAGTCGGAGATTACCATCGGTAACGGCGGGTCGATTAATGTCAGCAAGCTCAATGCATTTGTGCTTGCCCGTAACGGCGGCACCTCGCTGCTGACCATTAACGACGGTGGTCTGTTGAGTCTGAGCGAATCGCAGCTCGTTGCTGCGCTAAATAATGCCGCCGATTACAGCGAAATCGTGATTCACAGCGGCGGGACGCTTCGAAACAGCAATGCCACCGGCTGGACCAAAGTCGGCGCCAATGGCGGTACCGGCGTGGTCACGCTTTATCCGGGCGCTGTTTTTGATATGTCCGAGGCTGCCCAGGAATTCCAGTTAGGTCAAGATTTGGATGCCACAGGCATTCTCAATATCAATGGCGGCACTGTGGAGCAAGACAGAGTTTTATCGATTGGTGTCAACGGTACCGGTGTGGTGGATATTAACGGCGGTGCATTGATTGCCGGTGCTACCGCCCACCTGCCCAAGCAAGGTATCGGCAGCGCTGATGTCACCATCCGTAACGGCGGCTATATGTTTGTGGATGCTGAATTTAATATTTCCACAAGAGGAACGGTGACCATTGATGGCGGCACACTGGAATTAGATGACTATAACGATACCGAGATCAATGCATGGATTACTGCAGGCCGGATTGTTGTGAACAGTTCCTATTATGCGGTCGAAGATTCGCTGGTGTACACCTACGACCCGAATTTCGCATCGAGTATCACCCCGACCGGCGAACTGCAACCGTATGAGTATGATCCGTGTGTAATTATCACCTGGACCGCGGGCATTAATGCCGATTCTCATGAGATCTATTTCAGCAGCAACTTCGAGGATGTCAATTCGCGCTCCGTTACCCCAACGATCAAGGCGGTTGGCGATGAGACCTATCAAGTCAACGGTCCGTTCGAATTCGGCGAAGGCCCGTATTATTTTGCGATTGATGAAATCAGCGCCACCCATGCCGGGTCGCCCTGGCGCGGGAGTGTCAGGGAGATTGATTTTGATGATTCCGGAACGATCGACAATTTCGGCAGTTACGAGGACACCGACGATTTGAATACCAAATGGACGGCGAGCTACGTAATGGTCGTATTGGAACTCGAAGAAGGGTACAGTAATGATCCGTTGATGAAGGTTGTTCTTAGCCCTTCGGACTCCTATTCCGAAGCAACCTTTACCGATCTGGATACGGAAGATATCAATATGATCAGCTATAACGCCAATGTTCTGCAGTTCAGATATGGGTATGCATACGATACGGACGGCGATGCGAATGTGACCAGTCTGTATGTGGCTATGACCGACAGCGGTAATGATACCGCGAAGGTAACGGTTACCACCGACCCGGTGATCCTGAGTCACCAGGGAGATCCCCGGACGATCAATGTTGCCCTGAGTGATTTCGACATCAATAATCTGGATCTGACGGATGTCCAAAAACTGACGTTCGGTGTTACCTATGACGGTTCGGTCAGCGGCGGCATTGACGATGCGTTCCTGATCGATGAAATTCGTCGATACAGTACCGTATGTGATGATGCGCATCTGCCGGACGGCGATTTCACCGGTGACTGTGATATCGATTACGATGACTTGAATGTGCTGGCCGCCGAGTGGCTTGAAACAGTACCCGGTACGATTACCGCGGTGACGCCGGCGAACAGCCCGATCCTGTATTACACCTTCAACGAAGGAACCGGGGAGATTGCGGCCGATACCGCCGGTGCGGATGCCAATACCTATGATCTGACGCTGGGTTCCCCCAGTTGGGATATCAGTGATGCCTATGACGGCAACTGTATCCAGTTTAACAACAACTTTATCGCCGAACTTGCTGATGATACCAACAATCCATGGAAAAGATTTGGCAGCCAGATTACCATTTCGCTGTGGATTAACGGGACTGCAGCCTCTCAGCCGGATGTTATTGACGAAGGCCAGGGAAATGACAGGACTGATGATGTCGTATTGATTGGTCTGGATGATAACAATCGGCAGATATTCCGCTTCAATGCCCCCTGGTCGGATGGTGTTGTGATGTGGCTGAGGGATATCGGCACTTCAGACGATTATGTCCGCTGGTACGATGCCGTGCCGCAGGATTACGAAGGTCAGTGGAATCACTATGCGATGACCATGGATCTGGATACCGGCTATATGGCAATCTACCACAACGGCCTGCTGGTAGCCCGTAGGGAGTATGATGACAATCCGGACAGCTATGATATCCCCTTCTCAGTATGTGAAACGTTCCGGGTCGGCGGACGCACCACTGCCAACCAGTTATACTCCGGCAAAGTGGATGAACTGCGGATCTACAATGTTGCCCTGTCTCAGGCGGAGATCCTTTCGCTGGCCGGCGTAGCCAGTGTTAATCAGGATACATTGCCCCCAAGTGACGGCAGTGGTTTCCAATCGGCGAACAGTTATACCGCGGTCGAAGACAGCACGGTCAACTTCAAGGACTTTGCCGTAATGGCCGGGGATAACTGGCTCGGCGAGGACCTTGAATGGCCGCAACCATAACCCCATGGGTTAATCCGTAATACAGCAAAACCCAAAGGGCCTGTTTCGACAGGCCCTTTTTTTATCGGGATATTTGCAACGTTTCTATGGTTGAAAGATACACCACGCGATGAATCGGATTGCCCATTCGCCGGACTGCCCGGAAAACACCTGTTCAATCAAGCATGTTCCGGTATGAAGTCTATATCAAATTTGGCTTTTTAAAAAATAGTGGGGGGAACCAGTGTAAAAAAATGACGCAAAATGACGACAGAATGTTGCAAAATGTACTAACACCAACGATCCGTTATTTGCTATTGTAAAGACAGTGGCTTGATGATGTTATCGGGCTAATGGGTGTTTGGGTTTGCTTTAGAAGAGGAATATTGAAAATTAAATACACCGGAATTTGAGGAGAGTGAAGAGAATCGCAATGTATGTCAGTTTATTGAACAGGCCTATCGAAACACTCCCCTTCTTTTGTCTGTATGGTACAGCGGTTTAAAGGTGCTGTCCGTTTGCAGTTTTTTCGTACATAATTTGAAAATAGGTACAATGGTGAAGGTGAAGGTTATTTTCAAAACTGTTCGAAAATGCGAAATGTGATGGCAGCTTGTAGCTGTAAGAATTTTTTTTGAATCCTTTTTTGAGAGGAGGTACACGAGATGAGGAAGTATTTAGTTTTAACGTGTGTTCTGCTGGTCGCATCGGGTGCCTGGGCCGCGCAGAACTGGTGGACGAACGCCACCGGTGACGGCCTGTGGACGACCGCGGGTAACTGGAGTGGCGGCGGAGCGCCGACCATCAATGATTCTGTCCGAACCGGTAAGAACTACAGCACCGGCAACGAAGGCACCCCGGCCGTTTTAACCGGCACCGGGATTGCGCTCAATTTATTCATGGGTCAAGTGACGGATATTAGCCCGACCTACGTGAACATCAATGGCGGTACGCTGGATGTTTATACCGAGGCCAAGATCGGCAATAACAGCGGAAGTCCCGTAGCAACCTTAATGATCGAAAACGGCGGCGTGGCCAACTTCGGTACCAACTGCAAAGTCGGTCAACTGGGTGGCGGCACCGGTTACCTGGTCATGAACAACGGTACGTTGGCTACCGGCTACTATGGTTCAGGTATTCCGGGCGGCCCGGCGCTCAACGCCGGCGAATTGAAGCTGGGTGTACAAGACACCACAGCGTATGGCGAAGGGAATGTCAGCAACGGCAGTCTCATTACGGTTAACCAACTCATGAATATTGGTGATTTCGGTACCGGTAAACTCTACCTGGATGACAGCGACATCGATATCAACCTGAATTTCAGCGGCAGCGGCGGCCGCGCCCTGCTGGGCAATACCGCCACCGGCGACGGCTACCTGGAACTGAATAACGGTTCCAGTCTCACCACCGACGCCGATGCACAAATCGGCCAGGGCGGTAAAGGTGAATTGGTAGTCAACGCTTCATCGGTCAATATCGGCACAGAGATTTTTGTGGGTAATGCTGCCGGTTCCGTGGGTACCTTTACAATGGATAACGGCTCGACCCTGACGGCCGGCGATCGGCTGAAAGTCGGCAACGAAGGGACCGGGACGATGACCGTCCTGGGCAACAGCCAGATCAATCTCACCAACAACCTGATCGTGGGCGATGAAAGCGGTTCAAGCGGTATTTTGAACCTCAAAGACGGCGATATCTTCGCCGGCGGCCTGGAGATCGGCGATGACGGCGGTGATGGTCTGATCGATATCGAGGTCGGTATCATTACCATCGATCAGTCGGATATGAACGACACCGATTGGTCGGCCTTCAAGGGCAAGGTGCTTGGCTACCGCACGGCCGGTTTGATTACCGGTTACGGTATGACCGGGAATGTAGCACTGGATGTTGATGACGGCATCAAACAGATGCAGATTTATGTTCCCGAACCGGCAACGATTGCACTGCTGGGTATGGGTGCAGCGGCCCTGGTTCGCAGAAAACGCAAATAAGTATTTGATTGCGATTTTCGTTCGTATTCAAACGCCGGTCAAGCGACCGGCGTTTTTTTATTGGATAAGCGATTTTTATTAACATTCCCCATGTTTGAAATCCCTTTCTTTTTATGAAAATAAAACAGTTGTTTGAAACAATTAGAGTGATTATAAACGGTTGAAAATCACGTTTTTTAATAAATGCACTAAGCATATTGGTTTAAAAGCTAAAAAAAATTGATTTGTGTCGTAAAAAAACGTAAAAAGTTTTATAAATACTTGACTTTTCCGTCTGAATTTGGTAAAGTCCTATATGTATGGAGGAATGATAAAATCGTATTATTTCCAGGGCTTTTTGGGTTCGCCCTTTTAGCTGTTTGAAAAATGAAGAGGATGGAGAGTGATGACGCATATCTTTGATTGATTCACTTTCCTTAATGATGGCTTGAAGTGCGTGCGTTGCGCATTTTTTGTAAGTGAAGTTCGCTGAACGGGCTGAGGATTATTGCACAATGGTGAATGGTGAAGGTGATCTGCGGCCACGAGTGAACAATGTGTCAGCTTGTAGCTGACGTTGGAAATTTTTTTTAGGACCTTTTTTGAGAGGAGGTACACGAGATGAGGAAGTATTTAGTTTTAACATGTGTTCTGCTGATCGCATCGGGTGCCTGGGCCGCGCAGAACTGGTGGACGAATAACACCGGTGACGGCCTGTGGACGACTGCGGGTAACTGGAACCAGAACCGTGTTCCAACGATTGGTGATTCTGTCCGAACCGGTAAGAACTACAGCACCGGCAACGAAGGCACCCCGGCCGTTTTAACCGGCACCGGGATTGCGCTCAATTTATTCATGGGTCAAGTGACGGATATTAGCCCGACCTACGTGAACATCAATGGCGGTACGCTGGATGTTTATACCGAGGCCAAGATCGGCAATAACAGCGGAAGTCCCGTAGCAACCTTAATGATCGAAAACGGCGGCGTGGCCAACTTCGGTACCAACTGCAAAGTCGGTCAACTGGGTGGCGGCACCGGTTACCTGGTCATGAACAACGGTACGTTGGCTACCGGCTACTATGGTTCAGGTATTCCGGGCGGCCCGGCGCTCAACGCCGGCGAATTGAAGCTGGGTGTACAAGACACCACAGCGTATGGCGAAGGGAATGTCAGCAACGGCAGTCTCATTACGGTTAACCAACTCATGAATATTGGTGATTTCGGTACCGGTAAACTCTACCTGGATGACAGCGACATCGATATCAACCTGAATTTCAGCGGCAGCGGCGGCCGCGCCCTGCTGGGCAATACCGCCACCGGCGACGGCTACCTGGAACTGAATAACGGTTCCAGTCTCACCACCGACGCCGATGCACAAATCGGCCAGGGCGGTAAAGGTGAATTGGTAGTCAACGCTTCATCGGTCAATATCGGCACAGAGATTTTTGTGGGTAATGCTGCCGGTTCCGTGGGTACCTTTACAATGGATAACGGCTCGACCCTGACGGCCGGCGATCGGCTGAAAGTCGGCAACGAAGGGACCGGGACGATGACCGTCCTGGGCAACAGCCAGATCAATCTCACCAACAACCTGATCGTGGGCGATGAAAGCGGTTCAAGCGGTATTTTGAACCTCAAAGACGGCGATATCTTCGCCGGCGGCCTGGAGATCGGCGATGACGGCGGTGATGGTCTGATCGATATCGAGGTCGGTATCATTACCATCGATCAGTCGGATATGAACGACACCGATTGGTCGGCCTTCAAGGGCAAGGTGCTTGGCTACCGCACGGCCGGTTTGATTACCGGTTACGGTATGACCGGGAATGTAGCACTGGATGTTGATGACGGCATCAAACAGATGCAGATTTATGTTCCCGAACCGGCAACGATTGCACTGCTGGGTATGGGTGCAGCGGCCCTGGTTCGCAGAAAACGCAAATAAGTATTTGATTGCGATTTTCGTTCGTATTCAAACGCCGGTCAAGCGACCGGCGTTTTTTTGTACCCCGCTACCAGTCATATTGCGAGCCATTCGATATGATGAATACCCCCTGTGCTCGTGCGGGATGCAAAAACCGGATAGGTGCAATTTCTGGCATCAGTAACCAACATTTTGATTTTTTCATAGCTATAGCAGATTGACAGGGTCCACATCGATTGCGACCTTGGTTGTTGATTGCATTGAATCCAGGTATCGTACGCGGGACAGCAGGGTGTGTAGTTGGCCGGCGGTTTTGGCCTGGATGACAATCTGCATCCGGTGAAATTGCTGGATTCGACTGATGACGGCCGGCAAAGGGCCGCGAATTTTTACGTTCAGCCCGATTTGGCCGATAATGGCGTCGATCTGTTGTCGCAGTTTCGATGCGGTTGTCTCAAGCCGGTCATAGCGTTGGTCTCGCAGCGTGATCATTGCCATGCGCCAGAAGGGCGGCAGATCGCATGATTTGCGATGCTTGAGTTCTTCGCTCACAAAACCCTCAAAATCGTGTCTCAGTGCAAAGTCAATCACCGGCTGATCCGCAAGGTAGGTTTGGATATACACGGTTCCCTTTTTATTGCCGCGGCCGGCGCGGCCGGCAACTTGACTGATGAGCTGAAATGTTCGTTCGTTGGTGCGAAAATCCGGCAGATACAAACAGGTATCCGCACTGATGATCCCAACGACGGTTACATTGGGAAAGTGCAGCCCTTTTGCAAGGATCTGTGTGCCGGCCAGGATATCGATCTTTCCCTTGGCAAAATCACCGAGGATCTCGTAATAATCCCGCCCGGACATCGAATCGCTGTCAATGCGAACACTGCGAGCGGCCGGAAATTTGTGGTGTAATTCTTCTTCGAGCCGCTGTGTTCCCATACCGATCATGGTTAAATGCTTTTGGCAAACCGGACATTGCCGGGGCACCAAAGTTTGTACGCCGCAGTGATGGCACAACGCGTAGCCGTAATTCATGTGCTGTTTCATCAGCGGTTCGGCGGCCGGCGATTGATTCATTTTCTTTTTATGAAACGTCAAGGTCACATCGCAATTTCGACAATGCAGCATAAATCGACAGGACGGGCAATAGATAAAGTTACTGTACCCGCGGCGGTTTAACAACAAGATGGCTTGTTCATGACGAGCGATCGCTTCGGTCAGGTGGGTTTGCAGCGGCTTTGAGATCAGCTCATTGCTGCGATGGGTTTGCGTATCGCGCATATCCACCAATTTCATTTGCGGCATCGGTGTATCCATCACCCGTTTGGTCAGGCGAATAAGCTGAAAATTCTCACGCTGACGACTGTTATAAAGACTTTCCAACGAAATCGTAGCGCTGCCCAGGATACAGTGAGCATTGGCGAGCTGAGCGCGTTTGATTGCAACATCCCGGGCGTGGTATCGCGGGGTATTATCCTGTTTGTAGCTGGGTTCGTGTTCTTCATCGACCACGATCAGACCGAGATGATCAATTGGAGCGAAAATAGCCGAACGGGCCCCGATCACTACATCGGCATGTCCATTTTTTATATTCTGCCACTGTGTGTTTCGCTGGGCGGCGGTCAGGCCGGAATGCATCACCGCAATGTCTTCGAAGCGACTGGCGAATCGTTGGATGGTTTGAGCCGTTAATGCAATCTCCGGCAAAAGGACGATTGCCTGTTTGCCTTTGCGGAGTACGTGCTCGATCGCCCGAATATACAGTTCCGTTTTGCCGCTATCGGTTACGCCGTGAAGAACGGTAACACCGAATGTAGCTGCGTCGAGTTGATCGCGAATTTTTGCAAGGGCGTCCTGCTGTTCGGGATTCAACGTTACCTTGATACTTTTGAAGTACAATTCGTGGGGAATGACCGGTAGGCTTTTCCACACCGTTTTTGAAGTGGAAAGGACCCGTTTTTTGATTTTCAGGGATTTGAGCGGCGAGATTGTACATCCGATCTTTTCACATAACGTCTTGCTGTGAATGGCCCTCGATCGATCTGATATCTTATTATTCTGCAGATATTCGACGATCCGTTTTTGCTGACGGCCTCGCAGCGTGATGTCCTGAAGTGATATGTCAGGATTGAGATAAATATATTCTTCGGTATGTTCGCCGATGGCTTTTTTGACGGCCGCCGGGACCATTGCCGCGAGGACCTGGCCCAGGGGACATACATAATAACTGCTGATCCACTGGGCGAGTTCTAATAGTTGGCTATTGATCAGCGGTTCGGGATCGATCAATTTTAAGACTTTTTTGAGGTGATTTTTGGCGGTTGAAGCAAAAGACTCCTCAAGCGGGATATTACTCTTTACGCAAAATCCCGTTTGATGTTTATTGCCTCTGCCGAAAGGTACTTCAACCCGCTGGCCGGGTGAGATCGGCCATAATGGATCCGGCACGCGATAATCAAATTCATTATCGACGCCGGATTCAAACGCGACTCGAATGATATGTCCCGCGTTTTGGGCAGAAATATCAACATCGGCAAAAAGTTTTTTCTGCTCACCGTTCGTCATAGGCGAAAATTGTCGCAGGTTGGTGTCCGGCTGTCAAGGTACACAGACCTCATACAAAGGAGCAGATTGATCGAATTTGCGCCAGTATCCAATAACTTATTTCAGTTTAGCTTTGGTCTTTTCGTAAATTGCCATTGAGCGTTCTTGATTGCCCAGGGTGCCCACTTTGACGACCATTTTTGTTTTGCCATCGTGGGGAGTAATCGAGATCGTGATGGATTGGCCGTCAGCGGTCGAGGCCATGATCCTGGCAGCAAAGCTGTCTTTTTCGCTTTTTGTGGGTTCGATCTGCATATCCGCCAAAGCGGCCTTGGCGGCGTTGTACACGCTGTCCATGTCCTTGTCGAACAACGCATAGACCTGCATGTTTTTATACACCGCGCCTTCGGTGCCCACAAATGTCGGGGCGCAGGAGAGGGTGACTAAAAGAATTCCCAACCAGCCCATCAGTGTGATTTTTTGCCAATTCATTTTTGAACCTCCCACAGATTAAATAATGTTGTCATTTCAGCTTTAACGGCAAGCCCTTTTCTTTAGATTCGGCGACAAATAATTTCAGCTCTTCAAGCAGGAGTTTGATTTGTTCGGTGTTTTCGAGCAGTTGTTCGTAAAGCCGCCCATCGTTTAATATTTTCGAAGCGGTGCCTTTTCCTTCGTTCAATTTTTGCATAATCTGTCGAATTTGTGCCAATGCGTCGGACAATTCTTCGCTGGCACCGGTTCCGGTCATCACAAATTGATCGAAGCTTTCCAGTGCCTTACTGAGCTGAGCGGATGCGTCAGCTAAATTCGCCAGCAGCGACTGAATACTTTCCTTGTTCTTCTGATTGCCGATAATATCATTGGCATTGGCGATAAGCGATTTGAGTCCTTCGACCAGATCATCAAGTTTTTGCTGGCTTTCTTCAGGGAAAAATTCACTGGTCATTCCTTTGGATCCCTGAAGCAATACACCGTGCTCGATAAACGGGCCTTTTGGTTCGTTAACGTCGAACGGTTTTGCTTTGAATTCGACATAACTGCTGCCTAATCCGCGTGTCATCAGTTTGACTTCGGTATCGAGCGGAATCTGGTTGTACTGTTTATCGATACTGCATTCGACCACGGTCTGATAAATCCATTCATTGGTTCCATCGATCTGCAGCCATTGCGGGGGGTGGACATGGGTTACTTGGCCGATCTGGTAGCCGCAGAATCGGACCGGTGTGTCTTTTTGGACACCGGGGGCAACCGGGAATTTGATCCCAACCTGGTAAGACCTGATCTGGCTGACAAATCCGGGCAGATCGCCGAATTTGAAAATCATCCAGCCAATCGCGATCAGGCCGCCAAAGACAAAGATCCCAACAACGATGTTCCGTTTTCGCTGCTTGGTTTCATAATCACTCACTTTTTGAATCCTTTCAAATCCTTGCCTTCAATGAATAATTCGCGAATGGCCCGCAGGGGGTATCCGCTTTGATTCAGCATTTTGATTAATTTTATGCGTTCGACGGCTTTATTGTCAAACAATCTTCTACCGGTGGGGGTGATTTTTGTCGGTGAAAGCAGACGAATCATTAGATAATATTGCAGGCTTTGGGTGGAGACGCCCGCTTTTTTGGCCGCCCGGCCGACCGGCATGAGTTTGTCATCAGGTTTCAATTATACAACCTCGGTTCATTTAGCACGTTTTATTTATTATGCAGACGACGTGAAGCATTGACAAGTAAATCCCGAATATCATTGGATTTTAGTGTTGTAAAGCTGTTTTTGCGGTGTTTATTGAATTTGGGATCGCGGCTGTTAAACAGGACTACATAGTCGTATCCGGCTGCCATTTTGTACTGAGAAAGCCGAAAGGCTTCGCGACATATGCGTTTGAGACGATTTCGATTGACGGCATTACCCAGATGTTTGGAAGTAATCACACCGTAACGGGAGTAACTCAGACCGTTTGGCGCCGAATGGACTGTTAATATTCCCATCCTTTGGCAACGCGAAGCTTTCAGTACCTTTTTGAACTGGCAAGATCGATGCAGGCGAATTTTTTTGTCTAATTTCAAACGCGCCATTGATTTTCCTGTGAAGATCAATTCAATTTATGTATCGGAACCTATAAGTTCCAACAATTAAATAATTTACGTCAAATTTAAAAAGGATTCAAGCCTTAAAATGAATGAGAGATGCCAGAAATCGGCTCATGTATGATTTTCTGGCGTTAATTTGGGGTAAATGAGGTGGTTAGAGGTGGGTTGAGATCGGCTGGGTTATAGCGATGGCTTGATCCGGGGGATTAAAGCAAGCAGCTTCGAAGATCAGTAAACTTTGTGATGTTGAATAAACCAAAGCGATTAAACGGAAACAGAAATCACAATTACATGTTATTATTTTGGGTCGATTGATAATGCCTTTTGTAAATTGCGTAACTGTTCTTTTTGGTTGTCCATGAGTCCGCCGTTTCGAGATTGAAAATAGGCGGCTTGATCGGCCGCTTCGATTGCCTTGTCGAATTGGTTGATTTGATAATAGGTGTTTGCCAGGTGAAGATATGAGGCCGCCAATGCGGTAGAATGGATCGGATACAGCGATATGGCTTTTTGAAAATCTTTGATTGCCAAATCATATTGCTCGAGATGATGGTAAATAATCCCTCGGGTATCGATAACATCGGGAGATTCCGGAGAAGTCGAAACCGCTTTTTGAATATACATCATGGCTTTTTCATGTTGGCCCAGATTGTCGGATAGCACCCATGCCAGATTATTTAACACATCCGCATGAAGGGGTTTGGTTATCAGGATTTTTTCATAAATTGAAATACATGTTTCATATTGTTGTGTGCGTAGCAGCAGATTTGCGTAATGATACAGTACTTCTGTATTATGCGGATATTTTGAAATCAAGTCGGTGATTAATATCCGGGCGGCGTCAAGTGTGTTGTTATTTTGAAGTAAAAAACGGGCGATCTGTAGTGCGGATTCAATTGTATTCGATTGCTGAAGGTACCATTGCTGTATTTCCTCAGCGAGCGTGTCATTTTTTTCGAATTGAATGAGCATCTTTAAATAATCCTGATACGCATCGGTATATCCGGGGTATTCCTTCATTAGGCGATGGGTAAGCTGACGGGCCTGCTGTGAATCACCTTGTTGATATAATGCCTGGATTTTCACACATTCAAGCTGGTATCGCTCAAGATCGTTATACTCATTAATATGTTTGTTTAATAAATGTATTGCTTTCTGGCTTTGACCTGCTTTGATGTAAGTTTGAGCCAAGTTTTTGATTATTTCCAAATCATCGGGATTGATTTCATATAATGCTTTAAGGGTCGGAATGGCCAACGCGGGTGATCGGTGTGATTCACATTGGGCTTTGAGCAGCAAAAGCGGTTGATGGCCTGGGTTGTGAACGAGTCCTTGAAGTGTGATATCAAGCGCCTTTGATGGATCCCCCTGCGATAACACCATCTGTGCCCATAATTGCCACGCAGATGGCAGTTGCGGGTGTTGGTCGGTTAATTCCTCGAGCGTTTTCATCGCTTGTTTTACTTGTTGAGCCTGACCGCCTTGAAATAATAAATGGGCGTGTATTATCCGGAATTCATAATTATCCGGAAAGCGTTCAATGGCGTTCTGAATCAGTTGTAAGGCACGCTCACGATGAGACTCGGTTTTTAGAAAAATGGCAATGGCGCGTTTGGCGATGTAGGGATTTTGGGGATCTAATGCCAGTGCTTTTTCAATGCTTTCAACCGTTTGCGAATAAGCGATCTGATTATAATCCAATTCACTTTTTGCGATCCAGACATTCGGATTATCAGGTTCTTTTTGAATAAGAAACTGAATATCTTCTTTTGCTTTGTCCATTTGTCCGGATAATGCGTATATCTTGGAACGGATGATATAACTGTCGGTATTGTTAAATCGGTCTACCAGTTGTTCGGCTAAACTACGGGCTTCGATCAAATTGTCACTTCGAATATTCAATTCAATTTCTGTAACATACGCTGCCATTGAATTTGGATCGATGGATTTCAATTTGGTAAAAATTGTCTGGGCATCGTCAAATTGTTGTTGCTCCATTTTTAGCAATCCTTTGGCTAACAGGCCGGATGGGCTGTTCGGGTCGGTCCTTAAAATATCCTCAATGATCTGTGAAGCGTTTTTGAGCCGGCCGTGTTTGAAGTAATTTTGCAACATCAGTCGGGTTAAATCGAAGTTGTATATACTTTGCTGCCCGACTTGCTGAAGAATGTCATTCGCCTGATCGAATTTGTTCGCTTGATACAGGATAGCGACATACGGAATAATGATACTCATTTCATCAGGATCGCGCAAATAGGCATCTTTATAGATTGTAACCGCCAGTTCAATTTGGCCGGCTTTGCGATAAGCGGCGGCTAACAGCATTCGACTTTTTTGATCGTCCGGGTTCAAATCCAGATTTGTTTTTAAAAGGGAAATGATATTTGCGATTTTTTGATGGAATGATTCCTGTATCAGCCAATAACGTGCTTGTTCGTAACGCCACTGCCATCCGTTTTCTCCTTCGACCGATTTTATTTTATCGATCAGTGCTTGCGCCCGTTCAGTGTCCTTTTGGATTGGCGGACAGGTTAATAATTGGCGGTTGATTTGAATGTCGTTTGCAAAAGAATCACTCAGATTCAGCAATAACTGGTATCGTTTTTGAGGTTTGCCCCATACCCGATAGCATTGGGAAAGCAGCAGTCCCAGTTCACGTTTGACGTGGAGATTGACGGCGGTTTTTATATGGTTTTGAAGTGTTGTTTCGCATTGTTCCGGATTGTTTTGTAAATCGAACAGCCGGACCATTTGCTGATACAGCGACAGTTGGTCCGGATATTCACGAATTAATTGCTGTAATTGTTCCAATGCCTGTGAATAGTTTTGTTGTTTTATGTCCAGTCGTATCGCTGCCTGTCGCGGTTCGAGAATATCCGGGTATTCATTTTTGAGTCGAGCGACCATGTCCTGCGCTTGAGTGTAATAATGTTGCTGGAGCATCAGTTCGATATGCAATAAACGCGTCTGAAGTGTTTCGCCGATTTGTGATTCGATATGACGAAGTTGGTTTTGCAGTTGGCTCCACAGCGGCGACTGTATATCGGTGTTGTTCGATTCGAGGGCCTTGATTTTTATTTGCAGTGTTAATAATCGGATGTTTAGATTATCCGGAGAACGCTGTTGGGCTGTTTCGATCTGTGTTATCGCTTCGGTATAATTTTGCAGATCAGCTAATAGCCGAGCGAGTTCAATGCGGGCGGCAATGTTATCGGGATATTGAGACAAAAGCATTTGAAGTTGCTGAACGGCGCTTTGTTTATCACCTAAAGCGATAAGCTTCGAGGCAATCATCATCCGCATATCCTCGGTATCAGATGTTTGGCGCAGGGCTTCGTACCAGTATTGAATGGCTTTATAAGGATTATCATTTCGATCTTCAAGAAGGCCCTGTAAAAAAGTGGTCATCGCGGGCGCGATTTCTTTTTCTTTGAGTTGATCCAAACAGGCTTGTGCTTCCTCAAATTGCCTGGCCTTGATATATAGTTCCGCTGCGGTCGGCATAAAATCCCAGAAATCGGGTTTGAGCGATTCCAATGCATTTTGAGCTGTTTGCTCCATTTCATTGGGATCCTCCGTTTTCATGACCAGTTGTGCCTTCATTAACCAGAGGATGTCACTTTCAGGATCATTTTCCTGAACGATCTGCAGTTGTGCGTTCGCCTGCTCAAATTCATTTAGTCGAATAAATTGTTCGGCCAGTTTTAATCGCACTGAAAGCTCGGTAAAATTTTTTTGTTTTGCAGTCTGAAAATCGTTATATGCTTGATCGGGTTGGCTGTTCTCGATGTAATATCGCCCCCGAATGATGTAGGCATAGGCCGATTGCGGATTATTGGCAACTGCCAATTCACAGATTGCTTTGGCGTTTTGTGTGAATTGCTCCGGGTATTGGCGGATGAACTGGTAATACAGTTCATAACTGGCGACATCTTTCGGGTATTCATTGATCAGTGTTTGAAGTTTTTGAGCCGCCGTCTGGAATTGTTGACGAGCGACAAGTGCCCTGACCAATAATCGGCTTAATGTTGGGCTGGTTTGATCGGCTAAAAAACGTTCAGCGATCCGTTCTGTTTCGGTGGGTTGGTTTAACTGTAAATAAATTTCACATAAATTTAATGCGGCATCCAGGTTCGTCCGTTCAATTTGCAAAATGGTATGATAAGCGGCCAAGGCTTGTTTGAGGTTGTTCTGTCTCAATGGACGAATATTTATTTGTGATTGAGCGTATTTCATGAGGATGTCTTTATCATCCGGGCTAGCCTGTATATAGATACCTAACTGACGTGCGGCCTGGGGCCACTGCGACTGGTCATATGCTTTGAGGCCTGCTTGCAAGGCATCATATGCCATTCGGTTTTGCTGCCATTTGCGAAGCCCAAATGCCGAAAGCACCAAAACACATCCCGCCAGCAATAAAACGATAATCAGTTTCCAGTTTACATATTGTGAAGCCATGAGGTCAGACCTCCTATAAGATTAGATATTAAAATTGCTCGACGAATTTGCGCACCATTTTGATCACAGTATTCAAACAAATCCATATGTCCTGCCTGAGACGGAGGTTTCGAATATACTGGATATCGTAGTATATCCATTCCTGGAAATCCTGCTTGGGTTTACGGGTACGATAAATCTGCCACAATCCGGTAATGCCCGGCCTGACAGACAGACGCGCATCGCGCCAAAATGGGCAGAGCGTATTTTCCGATTCGGGAGACGGTCTTGGGCCGACGATACTCATTTGTCCCAGCAGGACATTAACAAACTGGGGAATTTCATCAAGATAGGTATTTCTCAGGAATTGGCCGATCGGGCTTATTCGAGGGTCGTCAGGTATACTGAATTGCGGGCCGTCCACTTTGTTGAGGCCTCTTAATTTCTGTTGTATTTTATCTGCGCCGACCAACATGGTACGAAATTTCAGACAATGGAATGGACGGCCGTGAAGCCCTTGTCGCTGTGCTTTGTAAAAAACGGGCCCTTTGGAACTTAATTTAACTGCGGCCGCAATAATCGGGAAAACCGGCAAAAAAAGAATCAGAATAATGATCGAAGCGAGAATATCGAATACCCGTTTCATAGATGCCGGATAAGAAAAGCGGCTCCAGTGCCGAAATGAAGGGGGCTTGGCTTGATCCATCACTGTGTTCGTATTGACCGGTGAGATTTGAGGCAGATTCTCAAATACGACGCGATGTTTCAAAAAGCGATCGTTGATTCTTTGATGATTACCGATAATCGATTGGTAAATTACGCAGGAATCTGTAATCGTCGTATTATTGCCGATGATTGCCGGGCCGATTATAGTGACATTTTTCCCCAGATGAACATCATGACCAAAAACAACAGGGCCTGAAATTTGAACATTCTGGTATTTCGTTTGCGCAGCAGTAACCGCCGACCGGTCTTTCTTATTGCCATCATAGTTGTGGATAAAATAATTTAATAAATGGGTTGTATCATTTAAATCCAGTCGAGTACCGCCGGTTTGTACATGCCTGTATTTTAAGGACAACCGATCACATTGCCGTATGATTTGATCAATATTCACGGGCAAAACGCCTTGGTGGCAAAGACGTTTAAATGCCTCGTTTCGGATCAGCAGCATATCCGGAAAACCGGGAGGTGTCGGCGCAGGCTGGACCGTATCCATATAATAACGCCGAAAACCGATCATTCGTCGTGAATCATCCGTGATCACTTTTTCGTGTCCGGCAGACAACTGATCATGAATGCGAATGGTAATGAGGTCGGTATCGAATTGGTCCAGAAGATGGATGTTTTGGATCGTTTGCTGCTCGCACAGAAATCGACCATTACGGATCAGTACTCCGTCGGTGCTTGTAAGATGCTGCAAAACGTCAGTGGAGATCTGGATTTCTCCATTTTCAAAAACAAGGGCATGCATCGTTGTGTTCGGGCCGCTCCAGCGTTTGTCTATAGCAAAAACACGCCGATCGCTTTGATCTTTCTTGAGAACCTGATTGAGAAGAACCGAAAGAAACGGATTCTCTTTGAGTAATTCACCGAGCAGATTCCGATCCTGCTTTGGTTCATCCGGTAATGAATCATTATGGGGTGCAAAAACAACAAGTTGGTTATATCTGACATTTGGCATTTTTAATTCGAATTTTCATCGGACATGATTGTACTTGCTTCTTGACTATCGTCCGGATCAACCGGGGCCAATAATGTACTGCGGACTTGCCTGCGGCGTCGCCTGCTGGGACGTTTTTGACCGGTGTAGTAAGAATAGCCGTATCGATTATAGCTGACACTGGTCTGGACACTATTGAGAATGGTTCCCAGGATAGGGATGTGGATCTGCTCAAGCCGGTTGACTGCTTCCTTTAGATCCCGGTCCTCGGTTTGGCCGGAAAAAGTGGTCAACAGGACGCCGTCGGACAGTCTGGCCAGGATCATTGCATCCGGAAAAGCGAGAACGGGCGGTGTGTCAAGAATGACATGGTCGTAATTCTGGCTGATCTGCTTGATACAGTCGATAACGTGGCTTTGCGATAATAATTCGAAGGCATCGGTCATATTACGGGAATCCGATGCAAGGATGTCGAAATGGAATCTTGGATCCTGATAAACAACTTCTTTAAATGCTCGGCCGAGAAGGACATCCTGGAATCCCCGAAGACTTTTGTTGATTTCCAGTTTGGATCGCACATCCGGTTTTCGTAGATCCCCGTCGATCAGTAAGACCTTTTTGCCGGCCTGTCCGAGGCTGGATGCAAAATTAATGGAAAATGTCGTCTTGCCTTCGCGAACTCCCGGGCTGGTAATGACGATCCTTTGAGGGATTTGTCCCTCATTGAGAAGCCCCAGATTAGCTCGAATGGTTTGGTAATCATTGGCGATCTGTTGCGGTAGTTGCGGTCGGCTCAAAGTGGCGGCATTTGTCGTTGTGCCGATGATTCGAACCCCCACTTTTTTCCGAATGTCTTCCGGTGTGTAAATACTGTAGTCGGTTTTACCCAGTAAAAATGCGATAAACGAGCCGAGTGCAAATGATCCGAAAATGACCGCGCCGGAAAATTTCACCCGCTTATTGCGTGCGGGTCGAATATTGGCTTCATAGGCGACCGATATCCGGGCCGGGCGTTTTTGTTCCAGTTCCAGTTCCATGATTTTGCGACTGACCTCATCATACAGTTGCTGGCTCAGGGCCAGTTGCTGTTGCTGGTCTTCAATCGCGAGCTGCTTGCGTCCCAGTTCGATCGTCTGTTCGTTTTCCTGCTGCAGCAGTTCCAACAGTCGTTTTTCATAATTCTCCAATTCGGCGATCTGCATTTCGATATCAACCAGTTCCTGCAGATGTTTTTGAGAAGTTTGCTCTTTGATCATCACTTCAAATTCGCCGGTGAGTTCCTGCTCTTTTTCGTGATACCGTTCACGTAATGCTTTAAGAAGATTTTGTTTTTGCAGTAATTCCGGATTGGTCGGTGCAAGTTGCTGTTCGGCCAGAATAAGCTGTTGGTCCAACTGGGCAATATTATGAGTGAGAACCTGGATTGTCGGATTGCTGTTGATATAATCGTTTTTAAGTTTTAAAATACGATCCGGAGACGTGCTGTTGCTATCTCGTTGCTCGAAGATTTCATATCGTGTTTCCAGTCCCAATATCTGCGTTTGGATATCGGTAAGTTTACTTTGAATTCCGGCTACGCGGTTCAGCATCATCGATTGTCGGCTGTCCAGATTACTGGTGCCGTATTCCTCGGAAAGCTGGCGAATGATTTGTCTTTTTTGCTCGATCTTATTGGCATATACTTTTTGTTCGCTTTCCAATTTTCGTATCTTGGATTTGCTTTTGTCACTTTCCTTCAGGGCCTGTAAATTCATATACGCCTGGATGAATTCATTAACGATCGTACCGGCTTGATCGGCGTTTCTATCCTGCATTCGTATTTTTATTAATTCGCTGTGACGGTCTGTCAAAATCTTGATCCGATCATTGATAATGGCCAGCCGCAGTTTCGCAAGTTGTTTTTGCTCCGGTGTATCCTGAAACATCGGCAGGTTTTTGTCGTTCAGATTATCCAGAACGCGCCGTAAAATGGGATCACTGGTCAGTAGTTCCGCCTGAGTATTGACATAATTGCGATACATCGGCAGAACCCCATCGGATTCGCTGTCTCGAAACATGATACTGTGAATCACCGGTGCAATATGGATTGCACCGGTAGCGATATATTCTGTTTTGACCAGATACCATACGGCCGGTATGCCCAGGATACAGCATACGAACATCGTCAGCAGAACGACATACCATCGGCTGAGAATCGGTTTTAGCGGATTTTCCGCTGTCTCTTCTGTAAATGGTTCGGTCGGATCGTAATACGCCAATTCATGATCGGCAAATGCATTGTTATCTTTTTTAACAATATTCATATCGCATGATTCTCCTGTATCTATACGTGTACGTTCTGTTTTCGAGTAATGACCACCGGCTCAAGTTTTTGAGGCGGGGTAATAATCTTTTGGATGAGCCACAATTCGCCTATGATCATACCCAGTGCCAGCGGCATCATCGCATATCCGCCAAAATCGTGAAAGAGCTGTTCCCAATATTCGCCTTTGAGGAATGTAAAAGCAATGGCCGTGATAGTCAAACGAATACTGTTGCATAACAGGGCGATCGGAATGCTTGAAATAAGCAAGGTGATTTTGATCCACAGCGGACGGCGAATCAGCAATACGACCATCCCGCTGATAACGAAAAAAGCCATGATCATGCGCAGGCCGTTACAGGCCTCGGCGACCGCGACCGCCGTATTCTGATTGACGTGAATGATATTGCCTTCCTGAATGACATTGTACCCCACCATCTGGAGCAGGAAAACCGCTGAATTCGTCGCCCATCGCTGCAGCGGCAGCATGATCGCGCCATGAATTGTGCGAGGCACGGGGATCATTAAAAATAGAAACAGCAGCACAGGTAATGTGCGCTTTAAAAATGTCCAGCCCCCTAAAAACCAGACCAAGCCGATCAAACTCATTACCAGGGACATCCGCTCAGCGGATCCATACATAAAAAAGACGCCGAAATAGCGAAATCCCTGGGCCAAAACAAACACGATAACGCCAAAAATACTTGGTATTAAAGGGCATGTGGACAGCGCCTTTCGCCGGGTCCAAAGGATGTAGGCGGCGATAAAGGGGACTAATAAGCCGCTGGAATATTCGTCACTTCGTTTGAGAATATTGAATAATTCAGTGATCGTCGTCCAATAGGACCAGATCAGCAGAATGAATAATATTGAGCAAAGGGCCAAGATGATATTGCGCTTCGATTGGTTTAGTGCGGAGAAGGTAAAATCGCGGGCGGGGGCAAGTCGATTAATCGATTCACTCATTGAATGAACTGAACGACTGACCGCAGATTTTGTGTTATCGGTATATTCTTGTGCATAGATATAACCGCCATAAGATACTCGCGTATCTGTATCAATGACGGAGTCTATGATCGTACTGTCAGGATTGATGTGAACATGATCCCATAAAACGCTGCCGGCGATGCTGCAATTTTCACCAATGGTGTTATCACTGCCGATCACCGCAGGACCGATAATAAGTGTGTTTTGTTTGATATGTGTTTTTTTGCAGATATAAACCGGGCCGAAAAACTGAACATTTTTATCAATCGTTACCTGGTCTTCGGTCCAAAGGGCGACATTATCATCCGGTTGAAATGAGATGTTCGCGTCTGCCGGAATCTGTTGTTTTTCGAGAATTTCTAATATTGCTCGAAGATACCCGATTCGTTCGCGAAAATGGAATACCGGTTCAGATAAAGTGGCGGTATGAATATCTTCGCCTTTTCGAAGCATCTCGGGCAGCAATCCTTCTTTGATATCGAAGTAGCCCTGGTCAGGAATATGTTGGAGGACAGACGGATTGCAGAGATAAATTTCCGCAGTGGTATTTTTATAGGGACTCGGATTCAGGAAAACCGTTAATTCGGCCCGGCCGACAATGTGCTGATCCACTAATTGCCGGATATCAGGCAGATTCACTATATTGGCGTGTATGACTAAAATCAGCCCGTTAAAGTCCGGATCAACAACGTCTCGAACACATCCGGCCGTACCGACCGGCAAATCCTCTTTATGAAAACGAATATTCTCGTCCTTTAAAATTGGATCAAAAAATCCATCTTCTTCATTGGTACAGGCGGTAATATCGACATGGTCATAATTTTTTAAACAATCGATGGTTCTTGCAATCGCCGATTGATGGAAAACGGGCCACAGCGCCGGGGGTAGTTGAGCCGCAATGGGATAACGCCCGAAATCGCGACCGCCGGCCAGCAGTATCACTTTCATTTCAGTTGTTTTTATCAGACTATGCATAAAACATTTATTATTCTCTTACTTACTTTATCGCCTCTTTAAGCTTAATGCTTTTGGTTATTTGTGTAAATCCTCTAAGTACATTTTGATACGTTCGGAAACCTTTTGAGGATCGGCTTGGCGTTGTAGGGGCGTAAAATGCTGGAGTTTTTCAATTTTTTCAGGCAACTGATCCTCAGAAAAAGCTGCCAGAAGATGGCCTTTTTTCTCAAATTCAGCGGCAATAGCGACTTGGTGATCATTGACGACTTCCCCATAGCGTTTTAATCGCGGCATAACCAGAAGCGGCTTGTTATATTCCAGTGCGGCTGTAATGGTTCCCATTCCTGCGTGTCCGATCAGAAAATGAGCATTTTTAACCATTTGTTCAAACGCTTGTTTTTCCATATGGGCGGTCCATCGAATGTGTTCGGGGGTATAGTTGGACTCGCCGATTTGGGCAAAAACATCCATGTTTTTAAATACCTTCGGTGCAAGCGTGTCGAGTGCTTGTATCAATCGATCGAAAGCAAATTGAGTACCGACGGTGATAAAGATCACAGGAGTGTTCCAGCAAATTCCGTATGTTTGTATTTTTTCGCTAATTGCGGCCATTGAACCAGTTGCAGGTCCGCGATACGGCGAACTAAACGTCCCGATAGCGACATCTTTTGAACATTGGTGATACTGTCCACCCAGATCACTTTGGCATGATACCATTTGCCGACAAAGCAGCATAAACACCCGCCGGCCGCCCCGGTACTGAGGATGACATCCGGTCTTTCTTTTCGAATAATCTTAATGATGCGAAACAACACTTTTAAGACGCGCACGGGATGCTGATAGTTGCATTCTCCGGTTACATAAACCGTTCCCAAAGACGTTAGTTTGCTGCGGACCATATCTGAGGTGGTGACAAAAAAGACCTGATGACCGGCCCAGCAATCGGATAATTTGAGCAGTTGGGATAAATGGCCGCCCGCCGAGGCCGCCAAACAGATTTTAAGCGGTTGATTTACCATCTGTTCAGCCTTCGGCGGATTGGTCGTGCCAAAATTTGGGGCCAGAATCGAAGGGGAATTCGAGGCATTCGCTTGGCAAGGTTGATCCACATACTGAGGCGGCATTGTTTCTCCAGCTTTATTAATTCTCTGTGATATTCTGTTTCGTATGCCTGTTGGTCATCGATATTCATACAAGCCAGTTTATTACGACGTCTCATTTCATCTTCGATCTGCTTTTTTTCCTGTCCGGTTGCCAATGCCGGCCTGAATTGCTCATTGCGAATGATGGGTATCGCCGACCATTCGATGATTTTTTGGCCTGAGAGGGTGACTGATAAGATCGCCGACCAACGGGTCAGGTTGCTGGTCCCGTCGAAGATAAAGTTGCCGAGACTGTATGCGATGAGGGAATCGCCAGCCGGTTCGAATCCCTGGACAACGTGCGGGTGATGTCCGACGACCAGTGTTGCTCCGGCTTTAACAAGATCGTGGCCTAATTTTCGCTGTTCGAGGTTCGGCCGGTCGATTAGTTCGTCTCCCCAGTGGACTGAAACGATCACGGTTTTTTGCTGCCGGGTATGGATTTTGATTTGTTCAATCGCTGATTCTGGATTCATACCGCCGTCATAGGCATATTTTTCTTTACGCTGACAAAATCCGAGCCATACAACGGATTGACCGTTTATCGTTAGTTTCAGAGGTTTGGCATCGCCTTGGAATGTCGAGTTGAATCCAGCTCCAATCACATTTAATCCCGCATTTTTAAGATTTTTGGCGGTGTCGATCGCGGCTACCGGTCCTTGTTCAAGAATATGATTATTGGCCAGATTGACGGTATCAAAGCCCCATTGTGGCAGGAGCATGGCGGTCGAAGCAGGGGCGCGCATG
This sequence comes from uncultured Pirellulales bacterium, assembly GCA_964517795.1. Lineage (GTDB taxonomy): Bacteria > Planctomycetota > Phycisphaerae > Sedimentisphaerales > Anaerobacaceae > CAZFDE01. Next base: position 33,504 of record CAZFDE010000010.1, read on the forward strand.
TGGAGACTGCGAAGGTTATGCGGATGATAGCCGATATCTGATATCGCACATTCGATATTGCAGAACGCACGGTCATGGTCTTTCAATATCGCTGTTATTTCATCAGGTACAAACTGTTCCCCATAATGTGCGATTTTTGATGCAACGCCTAAACCGGCGAAATTAAAACAGTCACCTAACATCGTATCGCCAACACAGGCTATTTTGATCGAACTTAGACTCATGATTTCGTGTTTTGTTTCTGGCTTATGATGTCTGATATCTGCTCGGCATGGGTTTGCCAACTGTGCCGACGGGCGATTTCCAGTCTTTGGGTAACTTTTTCGGGATTATCGCTTTCAATCGCTTCATTGAGTTTTTTGCAGAATTCTTCTTTATGACGAGCGACGCCGATCAGATCGGCGTATTGTTCGGCCTCTTTGATCGGAACCGAAACGATCGGTTTACCGCATGCCATGTATTCAAGCATTTTCAGCGGATTGCACGATTCAATCCATTTGCCTGTTTTCCATGCCAGCATGCCGACGTCAAACTGACTGCATAGAATCGGGATCTGTTCATACGGGATTTTACCGATAAAGTGAACGTTCGGCATGTTCTGCAGATTCGAATAATCGCCGCCGGTGATCTGGCCAGCAAAGACAAATGAGACATTTTTTAACTGTCGGGCACAATATTCCCACAGTTCAATATCATTATGGGCAGTGAGCGTACCGAAATAGCCGGCGATCGGTTTAGAGATATCCTTGGTGATTTGCAAAGGCGGCGATCCATTCATTGCTTTTTCAAAGGCATCGACATCCACCCCGTGCGGGATATAGTACACATCGTTGCGGTTGGCTTTTTTGAAATCATACAGTTGGTGTGAAACACAGATCACAATATCGCTTTGCTCATAGATTTGCTTTTCTCGGCGGATCTGACCGTGTCGGTCTGATGTATAGGTGTCGTTTTCAAAGAGATCCGATACGTGATATATTTTGAACGAATCTTCAAATGAATTAAGCAAGTCCGCGGCCCGAACATTCTCAAGCCAAAGGATCGGATCTTTCATCTTTAGGAAACGACAGATGGTTTTGATCTGAAATCTTAAAAATGTGTTGTTGAATCGATCGATCCATGAGATTCCATGAAACGGCAGAAATAGGGGGCTGAACACATAAAAATGTTCATCGGCTTTACGCAGGGATTTGGTGAGGCTTTTGAGTTTTCGCAGGATACGCTGACCTAATCCTTTTTTTCGTTTCAAGCCCCCGATCAGATCCGAGCTGAAAGGATTGATGTACAAAACCCGGTTCGTTTTGGCGAATTGTTTCATCAAGTGGGTCGCGCAACTGGGATTCATCGACCAGTAGTCGCCCGGTGCAAAACAGATGATGGATTGTCCTTTGATCATGTGGTTAGTGATGTTCGTTCATGACAAAATTAAGGAATTTCCCCCGCGGCGAGCGTGTCATTTCATCGACTCGCCGGATGGCCGTTTTTAATTCACTCGGCACTTTCTCCCGCAACAGTTTTTGAAGAAGCTGCTTATGTTCATCGTTGAATCCGCTGGTTGGTACGTATTCGAGCATTAGTTCGTCGGATTTTTCCTGGATGACCTGGCCGGCCAGAACCGGCATATCGTAAAGCCCGTAAAGCACATGGGCCAGGATGCACTCGATCGCCGAAGCGCCTAATTGTCGGCCCGAGGGGGTACGGATAATATTCGAATCCCTGCCGACGATTTGTTTGATGGTTGGAAAATGCCTGCCGCAGGGACAAGGACCGTCACCGGGCAGAACCAAATCGTTCATATTGTATCGGATCAGCGGCATGGTCTTGTTCCAGAAGCCGGTTGAGACAATTGTGTAAAATCCCTCGTTGGGTGCGGCGGCGGGGATCAACTCTGTAAAACCATATTCAGGAACGATATGATAAGTCCCTTTTTCGCACATGTGGATGTAGCAGACGCGCTCGGCACTGCCGTAGAAATCCACCACCCGGCATCCGAAAGCCTGCTCGATAATCTTTTTTTTACCCTCTTCGAGTGTTTCCGATGTGGTCATCAGGCATTTCAGGGAAACCTCACGTCCTTTTTCAAGGATCTCCCGTGCCATCACATACGCCGCCGAAGGGTAAGCGATCATCGCATCAATATGGTATGCTTTCATTGCGTCAAGATACAGCGGCACCGTTTCAGGGCACAAATGAAATGTCGAGAGACTGAGTTCCTTCATGGCCGCATCATAGACAAATAACGGCCCGTCGGTCTGGTCCATGGGACGAACAATCCGACCCTCCAGATAAGCACAGCGGTCATGAATGCCGACCCCGGCCCAGTCAAACTGCCGCCGAACAAAGGCATGTTCATTGCCGATCGACCAGAAATCGCGTCGGATTGGTACCGGCAGTCCGGTAGTACCGCCGGTATGCACGGTTCGCAACATCCATGTGGGGTATTTGCGGGATACAAATGCATCACCGGCCGTTTTCAGGTCAGCTTTGGTGATGATGGGAAATTGTTTGATATCACCCAGTGACTGGATATCACTCGGCTTGATTTTTAAGTTATCCATTAACTTTCGATAATACGGAACCGTCTGACAGGCATGGCGAACCATTTTTTGCAGCAGATCAAGCTGGATTTGCTCAAGGGTTTGCGGATCGTACCACTGTGTTTTTTTCAACCAGTGATAGCGAAATCGATACGGGCCGATCCCGCGTTTGACCAGCCGGGTATAAGCGCCTTTGAATGTACTTTTGAGATTTGCAGAAACAGTCATATGATTAAAATCTTTACTGAACTTTTGCATTTTTAAGGTAACGCCAATTGGAACCTGATACGATTGAAATCCCAGTGATCACCTTCGATTCGTTCGATGACCCACTCGATCGTATCGCTGAGGGTTTGTCGCAATACTGTCATACAGGCTTGTCCGATGGTCGTCAGACGTTCCCGTGCCCACGCATGCGCACGGCCCTGCCGCAGTTGACGCATCAAGACGCTGTGCGCCAGGAAGACCATGTACATGTGGCGGGTCTGGCCACGGCCATTCCTGAGCTGACATTCGCCCATGCCCAAATGCTGCTTGCCGTCCCGATGGAAGCACTCGGTTCCTTTCCAACGGCAACGATACACCTTCAGTATACGGATAATATCCCAATGGGTCCGATTACAGACCACGATCTTTTTGGCTTCTGTGTCATTCTTTTTCGCCCACAGAATAACAATCCGCACCTTATGGGCCACATCCGGGATACGGATACTTTTGGTGAAATACCACTGTTTCGAATCACCCCTACGGATTTCTTTGCGGTCTTGGGGGGCAATCTGTGCGGCCAGTTCATCGGCGCGCATTTCACGTCCCATGAACAGAATTTTGCGATTGAACTTCATATCTCCGACATACGCCCGCTTGTGATGATGAATATGGTTCAGATTGGCCGCATTCGTAAAATAGCTGTCAAAGGCGAAATCGCCGGGGATTTCGTGGTTGACCGTCCAATCCACCAGCCAGCGAACGAATTCATTGTGATCGACAAACTGAATCCCCTGTTCGACGCAGTGTTCCTTCTTGATAAAGCGGTAAAACTCCAAGGGATAATGCTTACCCGATGGGCAGACGTAGTTGGCAATGATATAGTCATGGGCAATCTTGTAGCGCTGCTCGGCATGATCCCAAAAGTAGCCGGCATCGTCGATGTATTTGCCGTCATGGTCAACCAGCGTATTGTCGATGGCAATGACGCCGTGTGCACTGAAACGGGTGTCCGCGCTTTCCTGCAGCCAGGCCAGCCGTTCCAGATTGAGGGTTTCTTCATTCCAGTCGGTCTGCGTGATCCAGCGATTCAGGCAGGACGGGTCGGTGGTGACGGCGAATTCCCGGTTGATGGCCGAGACATTCTTCTTGTGGGCGATCATCAGGCCGGTCAGATACTCGGCGAAATGACGGCGTTCGGGTTCATTGGCAAACAGATGCCCCAAGCGGTCAAGGGCTTCTTCGATGACGGCCGGAAATTTAACGATAGCTGGCATCGCAATATCCTCCATGATATTATCGGACACATTACTATCAATATTTGTCGTCAAAAGGCCCATTTGGACTCCAAATTTTCAATTTTGCAAAAGTTCAGTCTTTAAATAAAAACAGATGATTTTACCGGCCCTGAAAACGGGTGATCTTGTCGTCGAGAATATATCCGTCTTTGATAATGGTTGCATGGGTCAATGTTAAATTTTCATTTACTTCGATCAGATCATCCAGAAAGCGGGAAACTACTGCACTGATGGATTCAGTGGCGGATTTGTAAAACAATGCCGGTGTGTGATCGACCGCGTAATGGACAATCCCCTCACAGGTGTAAGTCGGTTCTTCGATCGTTGTGGCACGACTGGATTCGATTCCCATCGCTTCGTCACAACTGATATCGATGATCAGGCTGCCCGGCTTCATTTTGGCTAGGTCTTCCTTGTATATAATATGATCGTCGCGAAAGACATCCCAAAGGACTGCATTAACGATGACATCATAATGGTCGATTTCCTTGCGGATCAACGGACTGGTTTTTCGGTCATACACTTTGACCCGGCAGCCAAACCGCTCGAGCATACGAATTGCCCCGCGGGCGACATTGCCGCGACCGATCACCGCGACCCGACTTTCATAAGGCAGGGTGCCCCAGAACATAAATGCATGGCATACGGCCGCTTCACCGGAAATTTCATTATTGCGCCAGAAACTATGCCGCTGTTGCTCGAACATTTCTTCCCATGCGATAGCGGTCATTTTATGTTCGAGCAGTTTATCTGTGATGGAACGGCCCTGAACGGCGTGGATCCAGCCGAACAGACATTTGCTTTGCCCGAAATAGTTATCGGTCAGCATGGGCTTGGGATTACAGATCAGCGGACAGTTGGCGACATCCGTTTTAGGAGCAATTTTTGCCCCAGTATTGCGATAATCCCGATCTGTGTAGCCGAGCACGTGGCCGTAATCTTCTTCAAAGATAAGTTTATCAGGATTTTTAATATGTTTGATGTCGGCCGGAATCAATGCCCGGCGGTTTTCGTGTTCTTTGGCAGGAATTGGAAATCCGATGGTTACATTCATATATTCCTCATTTCGATAAATGTTGTTTTATTTATTCTTCGGTTAATGCGTCAAGAAACTTTGTCTTAAAGTTACAATCAAACGTCTGGAACGTGGGGACTTCCCAGTTATGGTTGCCTTCGATAAAAACCGGTCCGTTTTCGGTGATCGCGATATCCCAGCCAATACAGCGCAGGCCGTAGAAAAAGGTGTGCAATTCGCAGGCTTTTTCAATCACTTGAGTGAAAAAAGGGATGTCAAACCCTTCAAACACTGTTTTCGTGTCGGGATGAGACAATTCCTTTCGCCCGAAATCCGGTCGCAAAAAACCGTATTTACCCAATTTGCCGGTTTTTAAGCCCACCGAAACAGCAATACCGCCGGCCGATAAATTATCCCGGCATTGGCCCTTGACACCGATCCGTAAGATGGCCGCCAGCGGGAAAATCCCCTTTGGATTGGAGGCGGTGACCAATCGGATCGTATTGACCGAACCGGCATAGAGTTCATTTATCTTGGAATGCTGTTCAATACGCTGCTGCAGAATGCTTTTATCTTTGATCAGCTTTGTCAGTTGATCAATATCGATCTTCTCATGGTGATGATACAATTGACTGTTTTTAAGCTTAATCGGGTAAACACCGTCCGCACATTCGCCGAGGATATCTTTTAGAAAGAAGTCCATATCTGGTTTTGTTGTCAGCGATTGTAACGGTTCGATTTGTCCGTTATCCGGCCAGGTAATCGTATTTCGATCACACAATGCCAGGATGTTCGGCGTATTAAAACCCAATGATTCGAGGTATTGAGCGAAAAGGAACTTATCACTCAACAGACAAATGTAATTGGCCAGTCGATCTTCGACCCAAAGGCCGTTATTGGCGGTATTGCGATAGCGGTTAAATTCTTTCTTGCCTAAATAGTGATCCATGTCCGAGGCATCTTTTCGATCTAACCCATACATGTAATAATAATGATTGATCTCATTGTGCCGGATCATCCAAAGGATATTATCGAGGTAAATCCTCATGGCAGATTTCCGTTCACATTCCGGATAATAGCTCTGGCCTGCAGGATTGGATAAATGCCTGCATAAAAACCTCACGGCCGTTTGTAGTCGATTCAAGGTATAGGGCATATTATTTCGGTAAAGATTTTAGAAATTTTTCTTTAAGCTGGTTGTCATGCACCTGGAGCATCGGCATATCCCAGCGGTTATTGGCTTCGATAAAAACAGGGCCGTTTTCAGTAATGGCAATGTCCCAACCGATCGAATGGACCCCGTAAAAGAATCGATGAAGGTGCAGCGTTTTTTCAAGTGCATCTTTAAAAAAGGGGATCTCAAAATTTTCAAAACGTATACCTGTATCGGGATGCTTGTCCACCTTACGGCCGAATTCAGGGCGCAGAATTCCGTATTTACCGAGTCGTCCGGTTTCCATATCAATCCCGACGGTGATCCCGCCGGCCGCCCAGTTATCAAAGGCGCTGTTTTTGACGCCTGCGCGAAATAATCCACAAAGCGGTGTCGGCGTTTGGTTTGTCAGAGCTGTAACAATACGGATCGTATTAATCGAGCGGGAGTACAGTTCATTCATTTTCGGATGCTGATCGATTCGCTGCTGGACAATACAGCGGCCCAGTATTTTTTTTCTGAAATCTTCGATGGTGATTGGCTGATCTTTCAAAAGGAATTTGCCGCCTTGAATTTTAACCGGATAAACGCCTTCTGCGCAGCCGCCCAGTATTTCTTTAATGAACACGTCTAACCCGTCTTGATCGAGTAGTTTTTCCAGGGATTCGATAGTGCGGTCGTGCAGCCATGTTATCCGGTTTTTGTCCAGCAAGGCGATGTTTTGGGGGGTATTAAACCCAAGCGTTTTTAGATATTGTCCAAATACGAATTTGTCCTGCAGCAAACAAAGATAGCGTGCCGATCGACCGTTAAACCAGGCACGTTGATTGGCTTGATGCCTCAGCAGATTAAAAGTACGCTTGCCCATAAATCGGTTCTGTAGAATACTGTCTTTGGTATCCAGGCCGTACACATAATAAAAATGATTGATCTCTTTTTCGGTGATCAGCCACTGCAGGTTATCCAAAATGATCTGCGTTTGGGACTTCTGTGTCTTTTCCGGATAATAGCTTTTTTGAGAAGGCTGGCTAACCAACTCGCAGAAGTTTTTAGCTGCTTTTGAAAATCGTTTCATCTTTCGAATAAGCACGCTTTGAACCTTTATTTCCTGTGATCAAGTGTTTGCATAAAACGTTTTTTGAATGTGCTGTCATGGCACTGAATGGTTCTTAATCCCCAATCATCATTGCCTTCGACAACCAACGGACCTTTAGGGGTTATTGCGATATCCCAGCCCACCGAATGCAGCCCATAGAAAAAACGGTGAAGTTTAGCAGCCATTTGAAGCGCTTGCAAAAAATTAGGGATTTCAAATCCTTCGAAAGTTATTTTGGTATCGGGATGTTCTGTAACCATTCGCCCGTATCGCGGATGGAAAAAACCGTGCTTTTTGAGTTTTCCTGTTTCAGTATCAACAGCGACGGCGATCCCGCCGGTTGACCAGTTGTCATAAACATTGCCATTGGCACCTATACGACAAACACAGTTGAGAATAAGGATTTCTGCGTCTTTGCGAACAGTCACAATGCGAAGGGTGTTAACTGATTTTGGGTAAAGAATGCTCATCTGCGGATGCTGTTCAATGGCCCGCTGGATGATGGCTTGGTCATGGATGCACATTTTAAGGTCTTCAAGAGAAGTGTATTTGTCATTGAGTAAAATGGTATTATCGTGAACCTTCAGGTTGTAAATATCCTGTCCCTGCCAGCCGACAACCGGTTTGAAAAATGCATTCACGCCTCCATGATGGCTAATGTTTTCAAGCGGCGCTCGGGTGTTTGAGTCTGCCCAGAAGATCGTTTTTTTGTCGCAGAGGCCGATCGTTTTAACGACCGGGATACCAAGCGACAGGACATATTGGGCGAACATGAATTTATCCTGCAGAAGGCAGGTGTAATTGCCTCTGCGGCCGCCGATTGAAGCATTGGAATTTGCTCGATGTTGGATTTTAATAAATTCGGGCATGGCAAAATAATTGTTTAAGTGAACGCCGTTTTTGCAGTCTAATCCCTGCAGGTAATAATAATGATTCACTTCCCGTTTTGTGAAGGCCCACCATAATAATTCCAAAAGAATTCGCAGGCGTGATTTATGAGGTTGATGGGGCCGGTAGGTTAACCTCGGCGCATGGGCGCTTAAATGATAGAATACTTTAACAAGCGACCGGATTTTTCGTATGTATTTCATCAGCTTGATTATTGTTGTGTCTGTTTTAAGGTCGCCATATATTTTTCTTTGAATTTCGGATCGTGAACCTGCATCATTTGTGTATCCCAGTTATCGTTGGCCTCAATAATTACCGGGCCATCGGGGGTGATCGCGATATCCCATCCGATGGAATGAATGCCGTAGAAGAACGGATGCAGTTTTTGGACCAGCTCAATGGCTTGCTTGAAATATGGAATTTCATAATCTTTGAACCGGATATTGGTATTTGGATGGGATGCGGTTTTTTTGCCGAATCCCGGCTTGAATATTCCATATTCGCCGAGTTTTCCTGTTTCAAGATCAACCCCGATCGTGATTCCGCCGGCGGCCCAGTTGTCGCATTGATGCCGGCCACTGGATGTCCGCAGTAATGCGCTGAGCACAACAATCTCCTGATTATGCAGTTGACGAGCCGTAACGATCCGGATGCTGTTCACTGACGAAGGATTTAATTGCTGCATCAAAGTGTGCTGAATAATACGTTTTTGAATAACACATTTGCCTTTGAGCATTGTGCAAAATTCGCCAGGCAAAATAAACTCGCCTTTACATATTAATTTCCCGTCCTGAATGCTTACCGGATAGACGCCATCGCCACATTCGCCCAACAGTTCTTTAATGAATACGTCCAGGCCTTCTTTTCTCAGAATCATATCCCATGGTTCGGTGTTTTCAGTGTCCAGCCAATGGATACCCGCCTTGTCGCACACACCGATGACCTGCGGCGTCGGAAACCCGAGGCTGCTTAGATATTGATGAAAAATAAACTTGTCCTGGACCACTGCAATATAGTTAATTTGACGTTTGCCGATCAGGGCGGCGTGGTTATATTTATTTCGAAGGCCGAAAAATTGAGGCTGTGAAATAAATTGATTTAACCGAGGGCCGTTTTTGCGGTCCAGGCCGTACACATAATAGAAATAATTCATTTTTCGATATCGGGCGATCCACAGAAGCTGGTCCATAAAAATTCGAGCAGCCGATTTGTGGGCGTCTTCAGGATAATAGGTCAGTTTTTCCTGTTGAGTAATCAGGTTGTACAATTTAAGCGGTGCTTTGAGGCCGCGTTTGACACGATTGATCATCGAAGCATCCCTCTATTGTCGCCATAGTTATGAAAATTTAAGTATTCCATTTAATCTCTGGAGAAGGGCTGTTTTTTTAAAAGTTGCATTGGATTCGTAAAGCAATATCGGCTGCCGCGTAAATAGGTATGAGCTTTTTCAAATGCACAATCACGCTGATTTCTCGAACATGCTCCCTTTACGATCCACCAGGGAATGCGTATCGCGAAGAACAGACCCACCAATATACAGGCACAGCTATATGACAGTCGATTTCGGTGTTTTTTGAAAAATAACAGAATACTGCCGCGTAACTGCAGCCGCATCTGGGGTTTGATTTTTGCACTGGATGATCCGCCGAGATGGATAATCTCACCCACAGGAGAAAAGACATTTTTCCATCCCTGTTCTTTGAATCGATAACACCAATCGGTTTCTTCGCCGTACATGAAAAAATCTTCGTCCATTACCCCGACCTGTTCCACCGCTTTGCGACGGACCAGCATAAAGCAGCCGGTCACCACATCGACTTGGCAGGTGTCATCGCGATTCCACCAGGTCATTTGCTCTCGGCCGAAAAACCGGCTGTCGGGCAAAAGTTTATACAGATACGTGGCGGACAGCAGCATATTCAGCAGAGACGGGAACATAAAACAGCTTGGCTGCAGTGTTCTGTCAGGATTCAATATCCGGCAGCCCATCACGGCGATTGTGTCATCTGTATCGGCAAACTGAATCGAATTGGCGATGACATCCCCTAAAATAACCGTATCGCTGTTCAACAACAGATAATAGCGGCCGCGAGCGACGACCATCGCCTGGTTATTGGCGGCGGCAAAACCGCGATTATCCGTGTTCGCGATCAATCGAATTTGAGGAAAATCGTTTTTTAACATCTGAACGGATCCATCCGAAGATGCGTTGTCCACGACAATGATTTCGTATTCAACATTGTGCGTATTGACAATGATGGATGCCAGACAATCGCGAAGGATCTCTTGGGTGTTCCAGTTTACAATAATAATGGAAACATCAATCATGTTTGATTCGTCAACTCACAAAGTGGTTTTATTTGAATATGTTTCTTTTCAGCTTTTTCGATTACGGCATGAAGTGCATCGATCACAAATTGATGATTCTTCGGATTTTTCCGTTCAAAATCATGCAGCAGTACGACATCGCCGTTATGTTGGTCGATTTGTCGGCTAATCCGTTCGATATCCGTCGGGTTTTGTGACCATGTATCACCGCTGTCAAACGTCCAGTAAATGATCGGTACACGATGGACCCAAAGCCAAATCAGGCTGACCAGATTCAATTTCCCCCGAACCGGTCGAAAGGGATAATGCTTTTCCATTTTTCCCAGGGCTGCGTTGATCGCTTCCCAGCCTTTTCGAATATCCCGGATACATGTCCAGGGCAGACTTCGGGTATGATCGACATGATCGTATCCATGAGAGCCGATATGGTGGCCCTCCCGGGCGATACGCTTTACAATCTCAGTTTGCGATTGCACATGACGGCCCAGCAGAAAAAAGCTGGCGCTAAGATGATGTGCGTTGAGCAAATCCAGTATCTCCGTGGTTAATTTCATTGATGGACCATCGTCAAAAGTCAGCACGACACAGCCGGATGACGCAAGTTTGTCTTCAAGGCGATTGCGAGCATGTATCGCATACAGTAACGGCAGGGCATAATACAGGATGCCCGCACACATCATCACCACCAGGATATCGACTGCGGTGTTCATCTAAGAGGTACTTACTATTTCTGTTTAGCGAGTTTGTGTCGCCAGCGCCTTTTAATAATGTTTGCCAAGCCTGTTTTTTGGGCGATCCATGAGAGGCCTCGATCGACAGCCATGATCACCGTACACAGGCTATTGACCAGCATGGGGTGCGGCCGCGTCGCAAAAAGATAAATAGATGCCTCCGAATGAGTTGTATCTGCATAGCTGGTTTTGTACTCGGCATCGCCAAATCCGAAATCATAGAATTGTACGTCATTATTCTCACAAAGAGTTTGCAGCACTTTCAAAAACAATACGGTACCTACGCGATATTTCCGATAAGTTGGATCGTAGCCGATACCGTTTGCAAAATAGGTTTGACCGTATTGTAACGCAAAGCGATAAGCGGCCGGTTTCTTGTCAACATACAAAATATGACCGCGAAACCAATCGTTTTGAGCAGCGGTCTGCAGCAGCGTTCGTATTTTGGGGCTATCGTTAAAACCGCATCCCATTCCATGCTGATACGTTTTTTGGGATACCGCGGCCGCATCCCGGATCGCCTTGTCAAGTTGATCGGGTTGACTGTATGTGATCATGTTAACGTTGCCATCGAAATCTTTATCCAGTTTGCGCTGGTATTGTTTAAGGTGTTTGCGGTGTTTGCTGGAACGTGCGGCATAAAAATCATCCATGCTTTTAGGAATTGTCATGATCCAGTGTTTTTCAGGAGTATCAAAAACGCTTCGACAGAATGGGCCAAACTGTTTACGAATCGCTTTGTAAAATGATGAATTTATGGCAAGATGGTTGAAATAAACGGTATTGATCTCGCCGGATTTGAGCATGTTCCGTAACTTTTGGATAACCGTATGGCAGGTTTGTTCATTTTGTTTTCCGAGAATACCGCCGTAAATGATGGTCAGGCATTTCAAGGCAGGTTTCAAAACCGTCAGATAGCCGATTGAAGCTGAGATTTTTTTCTTTTCAATGCGTCCAATGGCCAAGGTTTCGATCTGGTCGCCGTTTTTAACAGCTAAAACACATGGCGATGTTTCAGGCGGCAATGTTTTCATCACCGATAAATATCGGTCGATGTGTGCATTGATAGCCGGCTGCTTTTGCGAATCGAACAATGTTGCCCATGCATCCCGAATCGACTCAATGCCTTGAATATCGGTAACGTGTTCGATTTTTAACGATTGCTTTGCTTCAGTTTTCATTGATGTTCACAAAGGCGGTAGTCACTGTTTCGCCGGGTATCGATCTTTTTTGGCGTTCTATTGCCGGATTCACTTTTGCGTTGGCTATTTGTTTTCGTACCGGAATAAATCCAAATGAGGCTGCGGTTATGCCCACAATAAAATAGAATAGGGGGATGAGCTGTCCAAAAAAGCTGACGGAAATCCACGTCACTGTAATGGAGATCAATACCGATCCTGCAGCCCAGTAAAAAGATCGCAAACGGGGATTACGCGTCCGATGATAGCTTTTGTATATCCCGTGAAAAACCGACCACAGCAAACCGCATAAAGCGATAATTCCCCATATACCGTAACGGACACCGGCCAGAATGAATTCGTTGGTAATATCGGTAATTTCCATACCCAGCGTCGGTCCCCAGCCGGGGTCTTCGCCGCGATACCCTAAAAACCACCATTGGGGGAAATTCTCGATAGCAAGATCAATCAGTTTTGCCCGGTGCCACCCGCCGCCGCCGAATGGATTGGCATACGAAGCGATCACATGATAAAAGGGGCGATTACTGATAAATGCAATTAAAATACATCCGATCGCAAAACAGATCAGCATCGGTTTAACCCATCGCTTGTATTTTTCCATGATCACGCAGAACACGGCTACAATCATGGCCACCCATGCGCCGCTGGAAAGACTGCTCATGGTGCCGGCCACCATTGCCAGAGCAAACGTCAGTCCGCGTCGGCGCCATTTCCCCTGTTCGTTGCGAAGGTAATACAGCAACGGGAAAAAAATGGCAAAGGTGCAGCCAAAAAGGATAGTATGGCTAAACGGCCCAACCGCCCGCTTAAACCCCCATCGTGTACCGTAATAAGAGACATATTGGAAATAACGCGAATGCCTGAAAATGATTTCATAAGGCGGCCATTCGGTAACCGCTTCGAAGACCCCGACCGCGGCAAGCGGTACCAGTGCAAATGCCAGCCATTTGAGGACCTGGATCAATCGCTGATAATCGGTAATGATCAATCGTGTTACCATATATGCCAGCAGCGAATCCATCAGAAAACCGCTGCGATTTTCGAAGGCCTGCTTAAACGGTAAATAGATAAACAGCGGCGCCGTAAAGGTGATCATGGCGATCACAATCCAGGTGTCAACCGAGGTCCACTTGAACGACTTGGAAATCTTCGAGTCAAACAGGCATCGCAGCAACAGCACCGTGACGACGATTCGGCCGATCGAAATGTCGATGGTGCCGATGCTGATCATCATATAGTTGGGATACCATAACAGGGCGGTGATATAGGCCGCCAGTGCGTACCCCGGCCGCAGAAATATCACTAAGACAGAAAAACTAATACCGGCAATGAGCGTAAGTTCATCCATAGCTTATGTTGATTTTGTTAATATTTGCGGGCGATGCTAGCAACGCGACAGCGCTCGACGAAGCGTCCCAAAAAACGAACGCAATTTATCGGCACATGAAAGCTGACGCCAATTTTGAAAGAGCCTGAATCCGATATATCGAGGAGCGGGTATCCCCAGCATTCGCATGGCCGCAATTCGCCCCCAGAGCGATCGTCGTTTGTGCAGCAGCGATTTCTGAGATTCTGCAACAATTTCAGCGGGTGCCTCGGTTAAGTGAACATAACCCTTTCGCATGGCTTCCGTGAGGATTTCGCGGCCTTTTTCGGTTCGTACCAACACCAGCGATTCGCCGGGATTCTCCGGATCGACCGGTTTATACCACGGATCGCCGCATGCGATATCGGCAAATTCACCGGTACCGTCCGGACAAAGCCGGCAGCGCAATTGACAATGTTTGGATAAAATAGTCCCCCATGACTGTTCGTAGCTCATCTCGTAGGTCCGGCCGTTATCACCTTTAACCGTCACACAGGTCATACCGGGCCAGCCGTGCCCGCGATATCGAAACGACGCCACATGATCCGGGGTCAGGTTGAAGGATTTCATTATTTGGTTTGTTCCGGCCGTAGTCGGCGTACCGGCACAGAAAATACTGATCGTTAACAATGTTTTCTCCTTGAGTACCGGATTGATCTGCATTGCTTTTTTCAGCGCGGCCACATCACAGGGTTTACCGATAAAGACGCACGGAGCCTGGGCATTTTCGATCAGGTCGAACCGCCCGCATGGGGCGGCCGGACTATAGCGTGAACCGGCGCAATCCAGCATGTCCTGTTTTGTCGCATTCAGATAGGTACGATTGATCCATGGCTTATCCTTATCCGGGCCTACCTGAATAACACCTTCGACGTTTTGATGTTCAATACAGGATAATCCCAATGCCGTAGCGACACCCCCGGAAGATCCTTGAAACCGAATTTGCGTATCCGTTGCATATCCTTCCCAAACCGATAAAACCGGACCCCAGGAGGAGCCCAACGAATCGATACAATCGGCTTCAAGTGGACGATGTTCAAGTTGAATCCCGGGGCATACCTGAACGCATTGCCCGCATTGCCGGCAATCGCTTTGTTGCAATAATGGGCGAATACCGATGTTTTCGATATCTACTAATTCGATATTACGCTCAGGGCATACTGAAGCGCACGCGCCACACCCCATACATAACCGCCATTGGGCAACTTGATCGATTCGTGAAAAATTCATTGATTAATATGTTTCATCAGAATACAGCGATTTGCCGTTTCAGACGAAACGGTATAGCCGGCTTTCTGGTAAAGATTGATCGCCGGGACATTGTTTTTTTTGACACTGAGTTTAATGATTTCCCGGTTAAGGGATCGGGCAAAATTCTCTACAAATACGAGCATATCAGCCGCCAATCCTTTTCGCCGAAATGGTTTGGCAACTGTGATAAATTCCAACCAGATACAAGGATGATGGTCTTTTGACGGTTGGTCCGAATTATTTGATGATAACAGTATTTCTCTGACCCTGGCAAGCAGGATAGCCGGCTTTCGCATACAGGCCCACAAAGCCTTTAGGTGCCCAGGGCGATATTGGCTTTTTTGTCGATGGTATTCTTTCGGTTCGGTCACGATGGTTACAAAGCCGATTGGTTTCCCATTGGTCTCAAACAGTTGCGTTTGGCAATATGCACTGCCAAGGATTTGACGCCATATTTTGGCCGCAAAGTTCTTCGTGGATTGCCATCGAACAGAATCGGCAAATCCGTCCCTGCACAACATAATCAAGACAGGGATGTCATTAAACGATGCCGGTCGGTCATTCATCGAAAGTAAGTACTAATCTACGTACTGTTTTGAAAATAGGAGGTTTTTTCAGTCGCCCCGGCTTAACCGGGGCGACTGATTAGGTTTTATCTTACCATTGATCGTCCAATGGTTTGCTGAAATCGAAGTAGTCGAAAATGGCTTCCTTGTTCTGCAGCGTTTCCCAGATTTCCTGATTGCTCTGACCATTGAAGTAGGCCTGCAGATAGATCTTGAACGCCTGTCCGGCCGACATATTCGACAAATTCAGGGTGTAGAAAACCACACCGCGTTTATAGACATCCAGGTAATAGTTACCCGAGTTACAGCTATAGTAGAACAGGCGGTCATATTTCATTTCTTCAAAGGGCAGCTCCTGTTCTTTGCATTTGACGATGGTTTTGCTGCCGAAATGCCGTTTGGGGTAATCGACGTTGTCAATGTTATTTCCGTAAACCAATCCTGCAACGAAGTTTTCTTTCGTTTCCGTATCCGAATTGCCGTCGGCGTCTGTAACGGTCAGACTGACGGTGTAATATCCCGGCTCAAAGTAGATATGGCTGGGGCGACTGCTGGTACTGGTAGCACCGTCGCCAAATTCCCAGAGTCGTGAAACATAATCACCGGTACTATAATCACGGAAACTGACTTCCAGTGGTGTTGCGCCGGTCGTATTATACGCGTAGAATTCGGCCTTCAGCCCTTCGCCATAACCGGCACGGATATAACCGGTTTTTGTGACACTGCTTTCACCGGCCGGTCCTGAGACGGTTAAGCTTACATCATAAATCCCCGATTGGGTATAGGTGTAATCGACTTGATCACGTGTCTCGTTGATTATCCCGTCACCGAATTCCCAGCGTCGATTCGTAAAATCACCGGTGCTTTGATTATAAAAACTCACTTCCAGCGGCACCGAGCCGCTTCGCGGTAATGCCATAAAGTTAGCCTGGATCAGTTCGGCGGGATTGTTCACATGTGCGATCCGAATTGCATCCGCGACGATACTGCCGAAGTCGGCGTCATTGGTCAGGGTAACATTGTATTGGATTGCATCATTTTTGCGAAGATCCATGGTGTTGATGCTGGCTTCAAAATCGCTATCCACGACGAGGCCGGGTGTCGGGCTGGTTACATTATCCACCGCAAATGTTCCCGGTCCATCGTTGAACTGGGCAAAGCTGATATGAGTCAGGAACGGATTAGCGACATAAGCATTGATATTGTTCACGGCCGGTGAACCATTCACGGAAACATTATATGTGCCCGCCGGAACATTACACTCAACCGTGATGTGATGCCATGTATCGAACGCCAGGCCGGAAGCAATGGGCAGCCATTGTGTTGAGTAACTAAAGCTGTCTCCGGCTTCACGCGCAATCAAAGTCATGGTGCTGGGAGCGCCTGTCCCTCCGCCCGGGCACCACATGGCCATATAAGCGAACGGGCCGCTGCCGCGGTTGGGGCCATCACCAAGATCGGTACCGATCAGCATCATGCCGCCCCGGTCACGGGAGGAATCATTAAGAATCGTATCGATATAAATATCCCATTCGAGTGTAAATACACCATCCTGCGGTGCGTCGAAATCCTGACTCAGATATGCATTACCGGCTTTACTCTCTTTGAAATGCGCCTTTTTGGTCGCATTGCCGCCGATATCTTCTGTATTCAGCGTTACCAGCAGGGGATCATCATAACGGCTTTCAAACCAGTCTTGAATACTCTCAAACCGAAATTCGCCCAACTCATTCCAATGGCCGCCATTTGTCTGCTGATTCATATAGACCGTGTCGTTGCCGTCAGCATGATGGACCGTATAAGGAGCATCGGTCGGTCGATTCGCGGATGATGTCCACCAGGCCAGCACTTTATAGATTCCTTCTTTGGGAACGCTGAACATCCATTTGGCGTAATTGGAACCGTCTCCAATCGGACTGAGCAGATAATTTTCTTTGAAATATCCTTCAATACCTTGGGATCCTGACCATGAGCCGCCGGATTTAAATGATGGTTCCCACGGATTGTAATTGGTTGCGAAATATTTGTAATGATTGGGGTTTCGCGGATCGGGTTCGGCGCCGCTTTGTGAGTACCATGGCGTCACGCCGGATCCCCAGAAGCGCTCCACCGGGTTGTTTCGAGGGGTGTCGACATAGTAATAGTTATCATCTCCAGGCAGTTGATAGGTAATATAGTAGTTATAGGGCGCTGGATTATTTGGATCATCCAATGTGTATGGTGCAATTCCGCTATTGCCGTCCTGATAGATCGGCCACCAGTTTGGATAGGCCTGACCGGTCCGCATCCCGGAAACACTGACATGGACATTTTCAGTGGAGATATTCAGAATGCGTTCATCGTCAATATAGTACAAATCATCGATCAGTTGTGCATTACTTTCCGCCAAGGTAGCGAAACATGGCCCTAATCCATAGTTTGAATGTGCAAAGACCAATACATGGGCGCCGGGTGTTTTCAGTCCCTGGATCATCCCGGCAATATCCTCAACGTGATGAATAATAAAGGTTTTGTGCAACAGGGCGCTGTTGTAAATCTGAACATCACCGTCCCAATAGGCACCGATATCATCGAGATACGACATCAGCGAGCCGCGCTGGTCAAACGGACCATATGCATAACAAATAAAGATATGTTCGGTGTCAGCACCGCCGGGCCAGACATCGAGCGTCTGACTGACTTCGCTCGACCAGATGCCTTGGCCGTTTTGGACAGCCAAATAAATCGTATGCTGTCCTTCAGATAGGCTATTGGTGCTGAACGTGTTGGCGTCACTAAGTGGACCGTCGATACTGGAACGCCATTGATATGCAACGATCTCGCCGGAAATATCCACGCCGTGTCCTGCGAATGTGACTGTTTCTCCAAGAAGTACAGGATTAGGATCGATCGAATCGATGGATGCAACGGGCGGAATAGCGGCATTCGGGCGATGAATAAACTTCACCGCATCGGCACACGTGCTGGTCGGATTGTTCTGAGAAACAATGGTCACGTTATAAGTTTGACCTTCTTCGAAAGAGTAAATCCCCAGACTGTTCCATTGCCCTGCATTCTGCTGCTGATTGACATTAACCGTTGCAGTGCCTAACAGATTCTGGATGTAAACCGGTGCATTCGTGGTTCGTGAAGGCCATCCGCTCCACCACATATACACTTCGAAATTAGCCGATTGCGGAGGCGTAAATCGCCACGTATAGGTGGTTCCATTTCGGCTCCATAATGCATCGTCGCCATAGGGTAGCGATCCGCCAGAAATTTGCCATGTTCCGGTCGATGTTGTTTGAGGGTCGTCGTTGTCAATAATGATATCGGATACGGCCGGCTCGGTGACGCTGATGTAACCGGCTTTGGTTTGTGAATCGGAACCTGCCGGTCCTGAAACACTTAACTGTACCGAATACAATCCGGCAGCGGTGTAGGTATATGCCGGATTTTGTTCATTGGAATCGATCGCACCGTCGTTATCGAAGTCCCATTGCCACTGATTGATGGGACCTGATGAGGCATCGGTAAATGAAACATCCAGTGGTGCATCCCCTGTCAATGGGGTGCCGGTAAATTCGGCTGTTGCCTGCCACGCAGTCAACCACGGATCGAAATCGACCTGATCGCTGACGGGATTGCCGCCGCCGGTCGGATTCAGTGTGGGATGGTTGGGGCCGTTTGGATCCCCCCACCAGTTGTTTTCTGCCATAATCACTGGAGAGTTTTCGTTATTGATACCGTAGGTGACGTTGTCTGATATTTCATTAAATGTGGCGGTAATGTTCGCGCCGTATCGAGCCAGAATACCTACATCATTGCTTTTGATTTTGTTCAGCTCAAGTACAGTTGTAATTGATGAATTGGCATCCGTACTGGTTCCAACACTGATACCGTATTGAACATGACGAATATCATTGTTGGCAATCTCAATATCATCAAAGCTTTCACCACCGGTTAAATCGATCAGGCGAATACCATAAATCCCCTGATTGACATCATTATCGATAATATTTCCAAAGACTTCGACACTGCCGGACTCGATACTGATACCGCTGTAAAGATATCCATAAAATTCATTGTCCTGGATAGTAACCACGCCGTTGCCGTCAAACGGATTGACATAAATCCCTTCACCCATCCCGTCTGTATCGCAGAAAAATGTATTGCCCGAGATAAGCAGCCCGCTGACATCGGCGTATTTGCCAGTCTGAATACCGGTATTTTCGTGGCCGGTATAGATCCGGTTGTTGAGCAGTTGAACATCAGTCACCGGCGGCTGGTTCAAATCACTGATCACGATCCCGTTGCCGCTTCGAAGATCGTTATCCCCATTGAAGTCGAATTTGATATCCTGGATAACCGTTCCACTGGCTTTGATCTGCACATCATAAGTACCCGGTATCGGGGTGTCCAACGGTTGCACCGTTGTCAAACCGCTTGCGTCGCCAATAAGCGTGACTTGTGAATTGATGACCAATCGCTCGTTATATGTAGCACCCGAAACATGTATTGTATCGCCGTCTGCTGCGGTGGATAAAGCCTGTTCAATCGTGTTAAATGCATCCACCCAACTGCGTCCGTCACCGGGGCTGACATTAGCGGCATCGACATACCAGATCGCCGGCTCAACCGTAATATAATCGGTTTTGATCAGCGTTTCACTGCCCTGATCATCGGTGATGGTCAAACTGACGGTATAGGTGCCCGACTGAGTGTACGTATATGTGGGGTTTTGTTCATTGGAATCGATGATATCGTCACCATCGAAATCCCATGCCCATTCGATTATATCGCCGGCAGAGTCGTCCGTGAACTGAACCAGCAACGGGTATTGCCCGGAAAGGGGGATTGCGGAAAATTCTGCCGCCAGTGACGGCTCGGCCAGAACAAACCGAACCGCATCGGCGCAATAACTCGTCGGATAGGCATTCGGCGCATATAATGTAACGGAACCTTCTGTTTCAAAATAGTGCTTGCCGATATGATTCCATTGTCCGCCGTTCACCTGCTGATTAATATAAAGCGTATTGCTGTCCAAGGTGTGCGCAATGGTTACCGGGGCATTCGTACTTCGCGACGACCATTCGGTCCACCACATATACACATCGTATTCGCCCGGCTGCGGAGCGGTGAATTCCCAGGTAAAGGTCGAACCACTTCGACTCCAGACAGAGTCGGGGCCATACGGATCCGGGCCGCCGGAAACAGCCCAGGTGCCGCTTGAGGATGTATCCGCGTCTCGGTTGTCAATGATGATTTCTGTGGGAATAGTTCCGATCACGAGGGTTTGTTCGGCTGCTTTTGACCAAATGCCATCACTGTCCTGAACAGAATAAGTAATCGTATGCGTGCCTTCCGACAAGGTTGAAATCGTAAACGATTCACTGGTGCCGATTTCACCATCGATATCCGAAGTCCAAAGATGCGCCTGTATCGGGCCTTCATCATCTGTGGCCTGACCGATGAATTCGACTTCAACCCCCGGTTCGGCTGGATTCGGAGAAACTGAATTGATTTCTGCTATAGGGGGATTGTTTTCGTTTACCAGTTCAAACCATACCGCATCGGCACAGGTACTGCTCGGATATGGTTGTGAAACAATCGTCACATCGTGATTTTCGCCGGACACAAAATAATATTGACCCAGTAGATTCCATTGGCCGGCATTATTTTGCTGATTAATATTAACCTGATCGGTTCCATCCCAATGCGTGATATAGACCGGAATATCTGAACTTCGGCTGGGCCAACCGCTCCACCACATATAGACATTATATGTTCCCGAAGCGGTGCTGCCGAATGACCATGTGTATGTATCGCCGTTACGAGCCCAGAGACTATCGCTGCCATAGGGATCGGAACCTCCGGAGATTCCCCATGTACCGGTAGAACTGGTTCCTGTATCGCCGTTATCAATGATGATATCTGCAAAACTAAACGCACATAACAGGAGGATGGTCAATAAAGAAAGTACCGTTGACGAATAGCCGTTAGGCCGGTTGAGAATGGATTGCCGTTTCATACCCGTTTTCCTTAATTAAAAAGAAGTTCCTAATCTGGTTTTACCCCAATACGTTTAAGAGGGGATAAGCGCTTTCTTCTCCTCTTTCCCAAGACTGCTGTTTCTCCAAAAATATTAACGTATATTTTAACAAATCCATCTATTTGAGTCAAGCTTTTTCCGGTTTAAGTCCTTATTTTTCCATGACTTCAGCCAATTCCTGTCTTTTATGCGAAGATGCGGTATTCCCTAACTGATTATTAATCAACACATTAAATTCGGCCTCTATTTTTTCCTGAGCCAAAGGTAATTGCAAGTTTAATTTTTTTGCCATTTCATTTCGATGCGTAAATGCCTTATTCAGCATAAGCAAAAGTACATCTTCGGTCAATTTTCGAGCATCCGCAACAAATTCTGACATGGAAATACGCTCAAAAACGCCGTAAAACTTTTGGCTGTAAGCGATTGCGACCGTTGGGATTCCCTGCGATAAAGCGGCAATACAGGAATGCATTCGCGAGCCGATAAAAAAATCGCATTGCCCAATCAAATATTTCACGGATTGATGTCCATATGGCTCTTTTGTAAAGAATAATCGCTTTTTAAGGTCTGGGTCGATCTGCTGACAAATCGCCTCACAGGCCATGACATCACTTTCGACCTCATATCCCTTTGGCGGATAGACGTGAGGAACCAGCACAACGTTGACCTTGGGCTTTTTCAGAAAATGCTCAACCATGTTTTTGGCGAATTGGGCATAATCAATTTTTAAGCCGAACATATTATTTTGATCATAGCCGCCATGAAAAAGCAGGCCGCTGATATTGATCCCAACCAGAATATCATCCGGCTGCTTATGGATCGATTGCAGGAATGCGTCAATTTTTTCGGTTCTTTGAGGATCCATACAAAAAGCAACATCATATAGAAGCCTAATTGTTGAGGCATCATACTTCGTGCCCAGCAATTGACGAAGTTCCTCCAATCCCTGTGTATCGCGGGAGTAAACGTTTATTGCGTGTTGTACAATAAATCGGGCCAAAATCCGGGTTCGCCGTTTCTTGAACGGGCCGTAAGTCTGAGGCAGCAGGATCAATGGTTTGCCCAGAAATAAGACCAGCCATTTCAAAAGAAAGCCCATGAAAAAGCGGCGAAATCCGTATATGTCGCTGAAACTGTCCCCTCCGGTAATATCCATAGCCATGCGGCTGGACAGGACCTGTTCAAGCTGAGGATGACGTGTGTAACAGCGTTGACGAAATGACTGCAGCGGCAGGACCTTCAATAGAAGTCCATACAGTACCCAAAAAGCAAAATGGTTGGCGGTGAATACATTTTTACAAAATCGCACCGGGATATGCTCGATGGTGATTACCCGATGATCGACCTCATGTTGTGTTTGCTTGGATTCCCGGCTGGTCCCCAGGAAAATGATTTTTGCATCCGGTTGATGTTTAATGATTTGCCGGATCGTACCCTGGGCCAGGGCACTCACTCCGAGATTGCCGGTCTCAAAGGATGCACCGAGCAGCAGAATTTTTGAATTTTCACATGAAGACTGTTTCATGAAACCTGTTCGGATTCAGTTGGGTTCATGGAATTGTTAGGGGCTTTAAAACAAAAGGATTCGATCTTTCTAAACATCAGCATACAGACCAAAAATCCAATCCCGCTGATTACCAAGCCGCCCAATAGCGGCAGCAGGGCCAGCCGATGTTCGAATTGTTTCAGGATAAGTATCCCGATGCCCGGTACAATAGCCAACGCGAGCCCGGGCATCCACGAAATGACATAATGGCGAATATTCAAACCGATCGCCCGTTTGAGCATAAATAACTGCAAGGTCAATGCAACCAGATTGGCGCAGGCAAGCAATCCGGCCATTCCAACCGTTCCAAAATGCAGGGCGGCCGGGTACATCAAACTGACCAGCAGGATTGTTCGAACCGCGACAAATAACCGATGTTTATGGGGTTGACCAAGTCCGAAAAAGATCCGCCCCAGCGGAAATGCCTGCAGCAGGATAAAATAGTAAACACACTGCAGGGCAAAAGCGTCGCTCACCTGGGCATATTCGGGCGTATAGACATAAGTCAAAATGGTGCTGCCGCAGAGTGCAGCCACCATAACCAGCGGGGCGGTCAGTAACGATATGGATTTACTGATACGCAGCAAAGCTTTGCATAATGCGGCCTTATCATCCTGTTTTTCTGAAAAGGCCGGCAGCAATAACGGTCCGAATGTCCGCTCGATCAGCTCTCTGGGCAGACGGGCTAAGGCCAGCGCCAATCCGTACATGCCCAGTACGCCGACATCAATTGTTTTGCCGCCGATCAGAACATCGATGTTAAAAGCAAAATATGTCAGGATCGGAAGCCCCCACATCCCGCGGGCAAATCGTGCCAGTTCGCCAAAACTGTCCCGGTCGAACCGTAAACGCGGCAGAAAAGGACACATGACAAATGAAAACACGAAAGCGAATATACTGGTGGAAAGCGTGCCAAAGATAAATGCACGCACGTTTCGAAGATAAAAAGCCAGGATAATCGTCAACGCAGTCCCGAGGATCGTACTGCCCTGGAAAAGGATCGTACGTTTAAGAAACTTAAAATTACGGGTCAATAAATGGGCACGCGGGCTGATCAATCCGTTGAACAGAATAGTTAAAAAGGTAAGTCGCACAAAAAGCATCAGTTGTGCCTTGCTGTACATCTCGAGCAATTCCGGTTTGTCGAAAAGGAAAAACCGGCACATAATCGGAGTGGCAAACCAGGCAATAAGGTACAGCGCGACCGCACGCACGGCCTGAAACCACCAGGCCATATTCAGATAAGTTTGGGTATCGCCTTTTTTATTCTGAATGACGGACTGTTTGATGCCCATCTCCGCCATCATCTCGAAAAATGCGGTAATACTGAGCAGCAGAACCATCAGGCCCATTTCCTTGTCAAAAAGCAGCTTGGCCAATATGGCTTTACTGGCGAAAGAAACAGCTTTTGACAGGATGCCGGCGATTCCCAGAACCACGCTGTTGCGGGCACAACGCGCGGTAAGGTTTTCACCTTTGAGCCATTGAAGATGCTGATTAATTTTGTCTTTGACCATAAATTGTTTTGTCTGCTTAGACTCCGTGCCCTTCGGTTGCATCACACATTCGATGAACCGCTGTGTGCAATTGTTTTTTTAAACGTTTTTCAATTATTGACGTGACAAGGATCAGCGACAATAATGTATTTTTCAGCTTGAATCCGATTCTCCCGATCGGGGAAGAAATCCAGGATCGTTTGGGTCATATCCTCTACGGCGGCCAAGATTGCTTGGCGGGTAATGCTGCTGATCTGGATTTGTGCGACATAGCGAGCCGGATTTCCCGCAATATTCGGCGTTCGCCAGCTTAATCCGCTGAATACACTTTGATCATCCGTGATTTGACCGTTGACAATATAAAAATTAAGGACAAAAAGCCGGGTCGTCCGATCCTCGGGAAGATGAAATTCATGCAACAGACAGGGAATTTCACCCGCATTGGTTTGGCATTGAATGGATTCCGTCTGATCGTGTATCCATCCGCCGCCGGTATAACAGACCTGCGGGCGGTGTCCGAGCATGGTTCGCGGCCGGGCGGTGTAGGCGATATACAGGTTCACCTGCTGCTGATCCGCCTGATTGGTATAAACCCGGTTCAGTGAATCATCATTTTGAGCGATACGCTGAATATTTCGAGGGATCGGTACATCTGTACCTCGCCAGTTCTTCAGTATCGGGGGAAAGTGGCGCAAAGGGACCGATAACTCAATGCTCGTTTCGCTGATAATTTTTAATTTTGCGGCGGCAAACCGGTAAAAAAGACCGGTTGCAACGATAGCAACAACTGCGATCAGCCAGGCTGTGCCAAAATGCATCTTTCCGCGAAAACGATTTTTGAAAAATATTTTTTGACTAAAAAAACGTCCCATAAAACCGCCGTATTTGATTGGCCATTTAAGTAGCTCAAACGCGGGCTACTGTAGACTCCAAAATATAGTTTAACAAAGAAATACTCCACACATCATACTCGTCACATATATCCTGCCCCTTCGGGATTGTTTTCGACAATCCGTTTCGTGCTGGTACATTCTCCATCCCTGAAAGAAACACATATCATATGTCTCTTGAGCCGTATTTGTCAATCTATTAATCATAGGTCAAGCGATTCCCGTCTTTAAAAATATGAAACATCCTGACGCCCGATAAAATCCTGTCTATTTGATATTTCTGTCTTTTTTTTCCCGATTTCTGAATTATCTGGCATTCATCGTACGGTATATTATTTATCGTCCAAAACAGAACCTTGATTTTCAGTTTTTTAAGGCGGAGATTCATTAAGTCGATTGGATAAATAGCCCTTTCGATGCCGGACATGGCTGGTTATGGTTGGGGCTTTTATTTTTTGATTTATTTTTTATGATTTAGTTAGGTCTCGGTATCTTTAAAAAAACCGTGAGGGGGGTTATGGATTATGCTTATGGAAGAAAAATTCGTTCAATTCCAAAGCGAAGACAGAAGGAATGTAAAACTAAATGGTTGGATTGTTATTGCTGTGATCCTGGCGATCATGGTGTTCATACAGCCCCGTTTGGTTCTTGGGGCGACGTATTATCTCGATGCTGCTAACGGCAGCGACAGTTCCGGCGACGGCAGCA
>CAZFDE010000011.1:0-3086 GCA_964517795.1 uncultured Pirellulales bacterium
ACGCTCAGTATATACTGAATTTGGGCTTCGCTGAGCGGTTGGTGCCTGGGGATATGATGCCACTTGGCCAGGCAGCCGCGACAGCAGGTCGCCGTGGCATGCTGAGCGATAAATACGGGATGATTTTTGAATGGGGTCTGCTTGCCGTCATTGGCCGGTTGCGCCGGGGCCAATCGCGCTCGGACAAAGCGATCGGCATGTTCCATGACGGTATCCAGCCCTTTTTCCTGCAGATAAGCGATTTGCTTTTGGCCGAGACGCATCCGGCGGCGGAATTTCGATCGGCTCAGCGCATTGAAAAGATTGCTTAACTCATGCATGGTCTGATTATAGTAAACACCAATGAGAAAGATTCAATCAATTTTGCCGGCCGGTTAATTGTTGTATTCGGAGGGCGTGATGTTGAACTTGTCGATGATGCGGTTGAGCTTTCGCCGTTCGATGCCGAGGATCTCGGCGGCGGCGATCTTGCGCCCGCCGGTAAAGTTCAGGGCCTGCAGCACGATCTTGCGTTTGACCTCGTCGAGCGTGGGAATCTTGTGGTTCGGATAGGGCTTGGTATCGCTGACGAGGATTTCGAACGGCAATGCCGACGGTTTGATCTCGCTTTCGGGTGTGAGCACATAGGCCCGTTCGATCGCATTGGCCAACTCGCGAACGTTGCCCGGCCACTCGTAGCTCATTAACAGATCAACGGCCTCGTCTTTGAGTCTTTTCGGCGGTTCGCCGTAGAACGCGGACTGATTCGCCAGAAAATACTCGGCCAGCGGCATAATATCTTCGCGCCGTTGACGCAGCGGGGGCACCTCGAGATTCACAACATTGAGCCGATAATAGAGGTCGCTGCGAAATTCCCCGTCGCGGACCATCTGTCCCAGATCGCGGTTGGTCGCACAGAGGACCCGCACGTCGATCGCAAAGGACTGAGTGGATCCCAGCGGGGTGACCGCCTGCTGCTGCAGGACACGCAGCAGCTTGGCTTGCAATTCAAGCGGGATTTCGCTGATTTCGTCGAGGAAGATCGTCCCGCCGTCAGCGGCCCGGAAGAAACCGACGGTGTTATCGGTTGCGCCGGTAAACGCACCTTTGACATGACCGAAAAGCTGACTCTCGAAAAGTTGGCCGGTCAGGGTCGTACAATCGACCGGGACGAACACCTTGCGGCGACGGTCACTGCAGCCATGGATCTGGCGGGCGACCATCTCTTTGCCGACGCCGGTTTCGCCGGTGATAATAACGGGACATTTGCGGCGGGCAATCGCGTCGATCAGTTCGAGGATCGATTCGAACGCATCCGAACTGCCGATGAACCGACTGCGTACGCCAAAACCTGAGTGGTTTTCAGCCTGTTGCTTGCCCCCTTGGACAAACTGTGAATCAACTTTTCTATCAGCCTCTTTCATCCCCGTGTCAATACACCGATAACTGTTTACCAAACTAAATTCTGGTGGGAAAGTCCGGTGGGTGGGGGTCGGACAATCTCTCACCCTTCTCCGTAAACCAAACTATCACGTTAATTTAGAAAAGTCAAGTAAATTATGGGACTTTTTTGAAATTTCCCAAATTAACAATTTCTTAACATTTCATTAAATTTCAGTTATTTTTTCAATAGGCCGATTTTTTACGACAGGGCTGTATAACTAAAGGCTTATAATAGATTTATAACGATTGGAGAAAACAGGAAATCCTATTAAAAAACAGTCATATTTGAGCATTAGCCGTTTTAACTGGTTTATTAGGCATTTTACTTAGTTCGTATAATCAAAATCCTTACTTGAAAACCGACTGTTTTTAGGTGCCCGGATTCGCAATTGTAGGGGGATGTTTCAAATTCAACCGTCCTGCTTGGCCGTGGCGGCCGACATCTGCTCCAGCCCATCCAGACACAACTGCGACCACGTTTCCATCGTATCGCGCAGGGCTCGTAGTTCATCCAGCGGCGTGAAATCCATCTGCGTGATCATCTGTTCGCGGCGGCTGACCTTCGGCGCATCGAGCTGCCAGTAATGAACGATCCCTAAGTGCACGCTGCCGACCGCGTTGGATTCGTCATTGAGCAGGGCGACGATCTGGTCCGCGTGATCGGTTTCGACATTCACTTCTTCGGCGACTTCACGCGCGACAGCCGACAGATACGTATCGTAAAAATCGCCAAACAGCGGCATGTCATCGACCGGGTTGATATGCCCGCCGATCCCGATCGAGCGGTTGCCCACCAATCGCGTCTCGCCGGCACGTTTACCGCGGACATAATTGAGATATTGCCCCTCGCAGGACATGATGACATAGGGGATAAGCTGTTTGAAAGACGGATCCTCTTCGACCTGGTTTCGCGGCATGAACTGCGGAACGCCGGTCGCGAAGATTTCCTTGATATAATCGTCGGTATTGAACGCCAGACCGTTAAACGCCCCGACCTTTTCGAATACCGCCCGTTCGATCACTAACACCTTTTCATCCGCCGCCATAAGACTCCAATCCATACAAAAAACAACAAATCCTGTAATTTCAACCGAAACACGCACTATATCGGATTTGAATATATCTGTAAAGGGCCAATCAGTCGGATAATCGTTTATCACTGTGGTGAAAGAACCCGATAATAATTATTGAAAAAATAATGCGGATATGCTATGATGTCATAATAAGAACCGGAGTGTTATATGGCTGTTTTAGAAAAAATCTCTTTGGAACAGGATGCTTATATTTCGTGAAATCAAAGCACTAAGGTCTGCCCTAGTCCCGGATGAAAACAAGTGATCTGGCGCCAGTGAACTATTGGCCTGAAAATCATATCACGTAAGAAAACGCCATTCATGACGGTCCCTATTTTCTGGTATTTTTATGCGATACCAAAGACATCGAGGCCCAGCCGTTCTACAACTGTCACCAGATCTTCGTTGGTTTCAGGATCGCGGAGCTCTTCGCTTTCAACGAGCTTTTGTAGATTCCTATTGGATAACCAATAAGTGACATTTTTATATAAGGCGCCTGTTGGGTCATATCTGAGCTGGTCCAGCGAGGCTTGGTTTGCTGTAGTGGCAAAAAATAGTTTCATCTCTAAATTACTTACTCCCGAATCCTTT
>CAZFDE010000011.1:3186-57810 GCA_964517795.1 uncultured Pirellulales bacterium
TTTGAGTTTGTGTTTTCATTTGTTTTGATCAGGTTTTGTCGGGCGGTGGGCCGAGGACGATTTGTTCGAGCCCGTTATAGATTTGTTGGGTAATTGCGGCTTTGTCGGCCGTGCTTTCGTCGGGGACCTGTACGGTGATTGTCGGGTCTTTGTGCCAGCCCATCTTGATATCGAGGTTAAACGCGGCCGCGGCATCCGTTCGGCACGCCCAGGTTTGCTCTTCTTTATAATCCAGGGTAAACAGGTCGAAATGGGTATCCAGTTTGGTACGCTGGTACGTCCAGCCGGCCTGTTTGAAGCGGGCCTGCAGGCCGCTGAGCAGTTCTTTGGTCCGATCGACCGAAAAACCCCACAAGGAGAGCTTAATTTCGCCTTTTTGGGAATCGACTAATGTTTTTTCGCGAAACTCCTTTTGCTGGTCGGTGAGCATCTGGCCGACACCGATGACGACATTATCGCCGTAATCGATGGCGGCGCCGATGGCAAGGCCCGCACCCATTTCACCGGATTGGTGGCCGATAATGCCGCCGAGTATTGTCGCACAGCCGGAACTGAAACAGCAGATACCGATTAAAAGAATTGCTAAGGCCGATCGTGTCAAAAATCTCATCAAAATGCTCCTTTCGGTGTCAAAAATTCGCTTGTCATATGATAGACGCAAATGGGCCGGATTTGTTACAGAAAAATCGGAAAATTTTTTACATTTTTTTAATTTTCCGTGACAACAAATGTACTACCTATACCTGATACCTAAGGCACAGGGGGGCATCTTTAATTTTCCTGATTTTCTGCTTGCATCAACGCTGTCGATATTATATAATCTTACTGGTAAGATTTTTATTTTTCGAAAGGTGTATGATGACGGCAAATTTAGCCACAACAAAAATGTCCTCCAAAGGACAGGTCGTGATTCCTGAAATTGTTCGAAAAGCACTTGGCTTAGAGAGTGGATGTCAGTTTCTTGTATTAGGGGAAAAAGACGCGGTTATCCTGAAAACAATTTCTGCCCCTTCCAAAAAAGAGTTCCGCAGCTTGATCTCTAAAGCACGCAAGGAAGCGAAGAAAGCCAGCCTTGAACCCAAAGATATCTCTAAAGCTATTGCAAGCGTTCGAGGCAGGAAGTGAAAACACCCAATGTTGTGATTGATACGAATGTCTTTGTTTCGGGTATCTTCTTCAGCGGGCCGCCGTATAGAATTCTCAAAGCGTGGCAGGATGACCGAATTCAGATTGCTATAACTGAAGAGATAATCGAAGAATATCGGCGAGTCATCGAGACGCTTTCTGTTGATTTCAAGCATGTCGATACAGATTATATGCTGGAGCTACTGCTTATTGAAGCTGAACTGGTTCCTTCGTATTCGCTTGACAATCCTGTCTGTGAAGATCCTCATGACGATAAATTTCTGGCTTGTGCCATTGTCGCCCAAAGCAAATATATTATAAGCGGTGACAAACACTTGCTAAAAATAGGCCGGTTTCTTAATACCACCATCGTGACTCCAAGGTATTTCCTTGACAACTTGCTTTGATGAATTTTATGTAAAAAAATAAGAACATCCTGCGTTTACCTGTTCATCAGTCTATTCAGAGTTAGGGCAAGATTGTAATAAGCCGCACAATAAAAGAAAACTTGAGCGAGGTGGGGTACTGTGCTACATTAGCCGCATTGGTAAAGGATATATCACTGAAAATTTCAAAGAGGCACGGATTATGAATGTACTGGTAGTCGGAAGCGGCGGGCGTGAGCATGCGTTGGCATGGAAATTATCTCAATCAAAGCCGGTCAAACGGTTATTCGCGGCCCCGGGGAATCCCGGTACGGCCCAGTGCGGCGAGAACGTGGATATCCGTGTCGGCGATATCGATGCGCTGGTGCAGTTCGCCAAGGACAACAAAGTCGAGCTGGCGGTGATCGGGCCGGAGGATCCGCTGGCGGCGGGGATCGTGGATCATTTCGAGAAGGAAGGGATCATGGCGTTCGGGCCGAGCGGGCCGGCGGCCCAACTGGAAGCGGACAAGGCTTTTGCCAAGCACCTGATGCGTTCGGCGTCGATCTCGACCGCTGAGGGGCAGGTCTTCGACCGGTTCAGCGACGCCAAGGCGTATATCGCCAGCCGCGATACGGCCGTGGTGGTCAAGGCCGCCGGACTGGCCGCGGGCAAGGGGGTGTTTGTCTGCGACGATCCGGCCGACGGGATTTTAGTCGCGGAAAAGATCATGTGCGACAAGCTCTTCGGCGACGCGGGCGCGAAAGTCGTGGTCGAGGACAAGCTGCTGGGCGAGGAGGCATCAATATTGGCGTTTGTGGACGGGCATAATATTTACGTGATGGAATCGTCGCAGGACCACAAGCCGATCAACGACGGCGATGCCGGCCCGAACACCGGCGGGATGGGGGCGTACAGCCCGGCGCCGCTGATCACCGATAAGCTGATGAGCCAGATCAATCGCGAGGTGCTGGTGCCGATCGTCGATGGGATGAACCGAAACGGCACACCGTACAAGGGGGTGCTGTATGCGGGGATTATGGTGACGCCGGCCGGGCCGCGAGTGCTGGAGTTTAATGTGCGGTTCGGGGATCCGGAAACGCAGCCGATTTTGATGCGGCTCAAAAGCGATCTGGCGGAGGTGATGGTCGCGGTCTGCGAAGAAAACCTCGAGGAGATCACGCTGCAATGGAATCCGGACCCGGCCGTCTGTGTGGTGATGGCCTCGGGCGGGTATCCCGGCAGCTACGAAAAAGGCAAGGTGATCACCGGGCTCGAGGAAGCGGGCAAGATGGACAATGTGATGGTGTTTCATGCGGGCACGGCCGAACAGGACGGGCAGATCGTCACCAACGGCGGTCGGGTCCTGGGCGTTACGGCGACCGGTAAGACCATTGCCGATGCGCAGAGATTGGCATACGAGGCCGTGGGCAAGATCCACTTTGACGGGGCGCATTACCGCACGGATATTGCCGACAAAGCATTGAAGCGAAAATAAAAACGCTCAACGAATGGGGAAAAAAACGAGATTGCTTCGCCGCTTTGCTCATGGCGATGACATATTTGTCATTTTTATGATGTGTTGAGTTCGAGCCGAATATGGCGCTGGAATCTGAAAATACGAATGTTATGTCAACTGCGCAACACCGGTCGCGAAAGCTGCGATATGCTTTGCTGGCCGCGGGCATCGCGGTCGTGGCGTATGTGATCGGGGGGTATTTTCTGGAACGGTATGCGGCCGGTTATATCCGCAACCTCAGTAACGCCCGGATCACATACGATGCGTTAACGTTTCGCTATAACGGGACGGTCGAGCTGCGGAATTTGAGCGTCGAACCGGTGGAGGCGTATTTCGAGGGGCCGCTGATCGAGGCGGGCAATCTGCGGGTCGAATTCAACTGGTGGTCGTTTCTCTATTTTCGGCCGCGGATCCGTTCGTTGATCCTGGACGATTTCGAGATCACCGCGCAATGCAACCTGGATAACGGGCGGTGGAATTTCGGCTCGATCGAACTGAAAACACGTCAAAAAAAGGCCCGGCCGCTGTTCGGCTTTTCGCTGGAGGACGGGATTCTTCGATACAGCAAGATCGCGGAAGGTCAGACGCGAACGATTGCGGAGATCCCCATCGATGCACAGTTCGATCCGGATCCGACGCGACCCCGCGGGTGGGTATTCGATATTCATACGGCGCCGACCGAGACGACCGTTCGCAGCATCCTGACCGGGTATATCGAACCGGGGATGATCAACGTTCAGGGCAGTGTGTCTTCGGAAGATTTGCCGGCGGTCGAGCGGACCTGGCAGATCCGGTATCTGACGGCGAATCTGAACTGGCGTCGCAACGGCGAATATGTGCTGCGGGCCGACATTCGCGACCTGGAAGGTTCCACCAAACAGAGTCCGGATTATTTCGAGATCAATAAAATGCTGTTCTTCGAGCAGGTCAAGCCGCTGGCCTCGCTTCAAAAATTTTTCGCACGGTACAACCCGGTCGGCCGCATTGATATTAATCTCGAATCACTGGGCAATTTCAACGACTTGCAGGCCAGCGATTTTCGTGCCACGATCCATTGCCGCGATACGTCGATCAATTTTTATCAGTTCCCCTATACGATCGAAAAGATTACCGGCCGCATCGACGTAACGGCCGAGAAGGTGACATTGAAAAATCTGTACGGCTACCATAACGATGTGGGGATTTCGATCAACG
This sequence comes from uncultured Pirellulales bacterium, assembly GCA_964517795.1. GTDB lineage: Bacteria > Planctomycetota > Phycisphaerae > Sedimentisphaerales > Anaerobacaceae > CAZFDE01. Next base: position 7,390 of record CAZFDE010000011.1, read on the forward strand.
GTTTCAGCAGCGGGTTTGGGGAGGACTGGAAATGCCGCATCCATATCTCCAGCGATAACATGGCACTCGATACCGATCTGTATAATGCGTTCGCATCGCCGCAGCAGGCGTTCTGGGATTATTTTAATCCCAGCGGCCGGGCCGTGATCGATTATTATTATATTCGCCGATCACCCGAGGAGGAAACGGCGGCGCTGGCGATGGAATTGCTCCAGACCTCGGCGCAGGTGCGCGACTTTAACTATCCGCTGGAAAATCTGACCGGCATGGTCTATATCCAGGATGACCGTATGAGTTTTGTTTCGGTCAATGCGCATCGCGACGATGCGTCGATTCTGCTGAACGGGCGGATCGACGCATTGCGATCGTCCCGTCCAACATACCAATTGCGCATCCAGGCCGAGGGGCTGCCGATCGATGAGGCACTGCTTCATTCGCTCAACCCGCAACAGCAGCAGGCACTGGAGCAATTCGGCGCCCGCGGCATGATCGATGCCGATATTCATGTCACTACCGACCGGCAAACGGACCGGCCGTATAAGATCGATGCCGATATTACACTGTCGCAAGGGACGCTGGAGCCCAATGCCCTGGCCGTCAAATTGGAGAACGTCAGCGGGCAATTCGCCCTCTCAGGCGATCAATTCGAGATACGCGCGCTTCAAGGGCAAATCGGGGAACAACCGATCCAACTGGCCGGTGGGATGTCACTGGCCGAACCGTACGACCAGTATTTGACGGTCGATTTTCCGGATACGACATTGGATGATTTGCGGCATTTCGATATCACTGCCGATATGGTCGAATCGTTCGAGCGGCTGACGATCGCCGGGCCGCTCAATATACGGATCCGTTTGGCCCGTCCAAACGCTCAATCATCGCTGGCGCCTGATCGAATCACGCTGCGCTGTTCGAATAATACGATCACGATTCCGGGGCTGTCTCATCCGCTGCGCAACGTTGACGGGCGGATCGATATCGAATTGCCGTTCGCGCTTCGTATCGAAGAACTCACTGCACACAGCGCCGCGGGTCCCAACGATACCAATGGGACGCTTGTTGTGAACGGGTGGATCCTGCCGTTCGGTGACGATGTCAATCAACTGGAATGTCAATTCGTGCTGGATTTCAACGATTTCGATATTCATGGCGGCCATGATCTCTCGGATATTCACGGGCAGATCACCGCGGAGGGACGGTATCGTAAAAAACGCGGATTTCAATTCGGGCGGGGTCAATTCGATCTGGCGCATGTTCGGCTTCAGCAAAAACGCCTCGAACAGGTCAGCGGTCATTTCGCGTTCGATCCGACACAGCAGCAATGGGAATCGAAGCATTTCACCGGTCTGTTTTACAAGGGGCTGATGGTCGGCAATGCACGTCTCGGCCGCGGTCCGTCCGGCTGGACGTACCAGCTTTGGAGCGGGTTCGAGGATGTGTCACTGCAGGCGTTTTTGGCGAATGCGGATGAGAATGCGCAACGTTCGACCGATCATACCCAGGGTATTTTGCGCGGGACGCTCAGTATCGGCGGCAGTCTGTTCGATAAGCAAAAGCGTCTCGGGCGATGCCGGTTCGATATAACCGATATGCAAGTCGGCAAACTGTCGGTGCCCGCGAAACTGCTGGTCGCGCTGCAATTGAGCCAGCCGACGGAATATGCATTCGATCAAATGGTGGTGGACGGCTATCTCGAGGGCAGCCGGATGCGTCTGGCGCTGATCGATCTGTCCGGCGAGGCAGTCGCTTTCGAGGGCAGCGGGGTCATGGATTTAGCGCAAGATCAAGTCGCTATTCAATTGACGGCTCGCGGGCCGCGCGTACCGCAGAAAAAACCGTCCTTTTTGCAATCGTTGACCGAGGGGATCGGCCAGGCCGTCGTGCGGCTGGATGTCAGCGGCGACATTAACGATCCGAAGATCGAAACACGCGCGCTGCCGGTCATTCAGGATTCATTCTTAATCTTCGGGTCGCCTAAAGACAAGCCCTGACGGATCAATCCGATCGGGCCGGCGGATCCTGATAGGTATCGATAATATCCTGCATTCGGGCGAGGCTGTCGGTGAGTCCGCCGGGGCGGTTGCGCGAAAGCCAGATCCGGCGATGCTCGGCCATGATCGCTTTCATATCAGCGGTGAGTTTATTTGGTTCATCCGGGGGCACAGCATCCGGTTCCACTCTGAGCATTCCCAGCCGGCAGGCATGGCGAAGCAGCCGTGCGCACAAGCGAAATTCATCGAGGATCAGATCGGCGTTTTTGGCATGTGGCGTTGCGTGGTTGATCCGATCATTGACTTGGCCGATTCGATCAAGGGCCTTTTGCAGTTTTTCAACTGTCAGATCCTTAAACAGGTGCGGCTTGGTCTGGAGGTCCGGATACTGTAAAAGTCGGTACATGACCGTGCCGTTGAATTGTAAGATTTCCGTATATTGATAGACATTACCCAAATCGTAAAACGCCCGGCCGGTGATGCCGGTCGAGTCCTTGAAGATCAAGCGGTTTGATACATCTACCACGTTCATATCTTTATTCTGCTCAAAGGCCCAGCATGTCCCGGCGCCATAGGCCAGCGGCATGTAACTGACCGACAGCGGCTGCCAGTGGCCGTGATCGCCCCAATCGGTCAGCAGAAAACCCTTTGCATTATATTTGAGTCCGTTTTCAACGGCGTTGGCGATATTGCCGATGGCGTTATCTGTGCGGCCGGCGATCGAACACCATGACGAGGTGCCCGGGCAGACGTAAAAGTCGATCCCGCTTTCGGCGAATTTCGCGCATTGCGTGTCGTAGTCATGGTCGGCCTCATAACCCCAGATCAGCCCGATCACATCATCGGGCAATTCGCCAATCAGTTCGGGGTAATGGAGAATGATATCGCCCCAGAACATCATGGTGCGGCCGTGTTTTCGGCAGAGTTTATGCACTTTCAAAAGATAATCCAGATACACGCGGCCTTTGCCTTGTTGCTCACAGATATCTTTGCTGCGGCCCTTGCCCAACTCGAAGGTTTCATCGCAGCCGACATTGAATTTTTGACTGGTGAAATGCGGCAGAAATTCCGCGTATAATTCTTCGATCAGCGCGATCGAATTCGGGTCGATCGGACAGAGACTGCGAATCCGGATCGGCCCGTCGTAGTCGACCGGCAGTTCGGCCAGCGGGCGATACCGGTCGTGCCTGAGCCAGCGTTCCATGTGGCCGAAAGAATTTTGATTGGGGACCAGTTCGATAAACCGATCACGGCAGTATCGGTCGAGTTCGAGGATCTGCTCGCCGGTTATCGGCGATGCCTTTTCCCAGACTGTTTTATGATTGCGGTAGGCAAAGGCGTGCTCGATGTAAAGCTGCACGTGGTTGATTTTCCAGGATGCAAGCATGTCGATGACCCGGTAGAGGGTCTGCATGGTCGGGACCTTATCGCGCGTGATATCGAGCATCACGCCGCGATCGAGATAATCCGGCCAATCGGCAATTTCAATACAAGGCAGCTTGCCGCCTTCTTGCGATTGTTCGCAGATCTGCCGCAGGGTCTGGGCGGCGTAAGAGACCCCCTGTGCGGTGCGGGCTGAAATACGAATCTCAGAAGGTGTGATTTTAAGAAGATAGCCCTGATTGTTTCGGATGTTTTCAGTATTTGGATCGATGGTCGCTTTAACGCCGATTTCCTGCGGGCCGGTGATGTCACTGGCGGTCAGCAATCCATTAATCCCCATCATTTTCAGGGATTGCCGGATATGTTGACCGATACGAAGCACGTTATCATCAACCGGCGGTTGCAGGTAAATAAAACATGGCGATTTCAGCGCTAGCGAAGATTCCTGGAATTGCACCTGTTTCGGTGCCGGCATTAATAGAATATCTTTACCCTGAGTCGATTCTGCCGAAAATGCCGAAATCAAGATGCTAACCGTTAACAGCAACGTCATCAATGGTTTCAACGTCCACTCCTTATAATGATTCAGATATCTGGTTCCACGCTTCAAATACGGCGGCGATGTTCTCGGGTTTGGCGCCGGGCCCGAATTCCGCCTGGGCGATCACGCCGCCGTCATGATAAAGGTGCGTGTAAACATCGTTGACGGCTTCGGCGATTTCGTCGGTGCTTGCATGCGGCAGCAGATTCTGCCGGTCGATCTCGCCCCAGAAGGTAATCTTGCCCTTGAATTGAGAAAGCTTATCCAGGCCCATGCAGAAGATCTGGGAGTTGACCGCATCGACGCCGAGTTCGATCAGTTCGGGATAGATATCCAGGATATAGCCATCGGAATGCATGAAGATTTTTTTGCCGGCGTTGTGTGCGATATCCACAAATTCACGGTACATGGACTTAAAGAACCGCCGCCACATATCCGGCGAGATCAGCAGCGATTTTTGCGAACCCCAGTCGTCCATGAACATCAGCGCATCGACCGGCGTCTGTGCCCATACCTCGAAATTTTCAATATAAAATTGGCGAAGGATACTCAGCAGTTCTTCAACCTTTTCGGGATGCAGGGCGAAATCCATCATGACGTTTTCGGTGCCGCGCAAAAACTGCAGCCGTTCGAACGGTCGCGGACAGCAGCCGGCCAGCACAAATTTGTCCGTCGTTTCACAAAATTCGCAGACCTTGTCTTTATCGATACTGAGCCACTCTCTGGGCGGTTTGACTTTCGCAAGATCGTCCCAATTTTGGATCAATGGCGTTTTGACCTCGCCATGTACGCCGGCCTGTTTATTTTCGAAGATGCATTTCCACTCATCGACGTAAGTGCCGATCCGGAACATATCACCCTCTGTGGGGGCAACCTGGGTATGAAAACCGGGGGCATGGACGATATCGTCGGGATAGTCGGCCTGAATCCGTTTGAGCTGATCGGGATAGCGATTCGTCGCCCAGACCAGAAGCCATAATTGACGCGGGATGCGCGGCGGCTTGTTGAATTCTACTGTTCGGTAAACCAGTTCTCGTGAGGTTAACACAAGTGTTAATCCAGTCCGTTCAGTTTGGAAATATCGGTGAATTTTACCAGTGCACTGGACGTCTGTTCGAACGGACTGAGTTCGCCGATCACGCCGACACGCCGGCCAACCATTTCCTGATAATCTTTATCATCGGCGGCATCTGCGGGGGTCGCGTAGCAAAGCGTTTTGCCGGTTTCGTCCAGCAGCCGGTAGTAGCTTTTTCCAGTATCGTTAAAAATGTTGGACACTTCAAAGGTCCCGATCACGGTATAGCGGCCCAGGTCCGTCATGTTTTCTTTCTTGGTTTTTTTGGCCGATTCGATCTTGTCCATGGTCTGTTCGAGCTGCTGGTTTTGATTTTTGACCGCTCCGAAAACCATTACCGCCAGTTCGTACCGTTCCACCTGCTCCAATGCAACTTCGCTGAAGCGAGCGGCCTTGTCAGCGTCTTTGGTATTGATGATCTTCTTTAACTCGGCCTTGATATCCCGGTAACTCTGCTTGCCGATCGGTTTGGTTTTTTCGGCCTCGATCTGATCTTTGATCGCATAATATTTTTGCAGTTGTTCGGACTCGACCGAGATATTCGAATCCACCACCGCCAGCGTTTCGTTGATATCGACCGGCTCGACTTGCGGTTGTTGGGGTGCTTGCTGCGGTGCGGCGGGCGCAGCCGGTTCCTGCGCCGGTGCGGGCGGCGCGGTGTTCTCGGCCGGCTGAATAAATTGACTCGAGACCCACAGGTAAGCCCCTTCCGGCGGGACGATCTTGTAATAGCCGTCCAGTTCTTCGCCCAGCAGCCGGACCGTGTCGTCTTTTTCCAGTTTCATCTGCAGGCTGGTCGAATGCAGCGGCCGCAGTTCGGGCGAGCCTGCCCAGATACGGGCCTGGCTGTTGATCGTTCCGTAGTCCGGGTTATCGGTATTGATATCCACATATTGCTTGGATACCCATGAAAAGGTCCCTGTGGGCGGGACGATCCGCGACCAGGTAAACTGGCTGGCCACGACCTTGAGCCGGTCGCCTTTGTTGACCCGGGCACAATGGTAATAATGCCGTCCCGGACCCGAGCGAACCATGACGTTATTGGCCGTGATCTCGCCGATGTACGGATAGGTCACATGCTGCGATGCAGCGGCGTTAGGGTCTGCGGTTTCGGCCTGGGCCATACATAACCCGGCCATGACAATCGTGAATAGACATCCCGTTATGATAGACGTTCTCATGTTTTGTCTCCTTGGCAATCCATTTAACCGGAAAACTTGCGAATTTTGTTTATCTCAAACTAACACCGGCCGCGGCGATTGTCAACTTTTTTATGCCCCTCAAAATGCGTTTAAGGGGCTTGAGAGGCCGCTGTATCGTCTGAAAATCCGCGATCGTGCAGGTTTTTCAATTCATCCTCGCACATTTTCTTCTGGCCGGGATCGTCGAGTTTCTCGGCGGCCTTTTCGAGGGTTCTGACAGCCGCCTGGGGCTGATCCAGGTACCGCGCATAAATGACCCCCAACATCAACTGCACCTGCTCGATATGGTCGTAATTGCCGTAGTTCGCGATGAATTTCTCGTACGCCCGGGCAGCCTCATCGTACTTGCCGTCGCTGACCAGTTGATTCGAGATATCCAGCAGATACTGCTTGGGCGGCAACTGGTCGGGATCCAATGCGATCAATTCCAGGTACAACTGGGCCGCAGCGGTCAGGTTCCGCTCGCCGATGCGACGGGCGATCCGCTGGCGATAATCGACAATCTGCTTTTCGTACTGCTTTTGGCGGGGTGTCTTTTTGACCTCTTTGACTTTGATGGTTCGTTTCTGGTTGCCGGTGAACGGATCAAAGCCGCTGGAAACAACGTCGCGATACCGCCGCCGCTGGTTCCACTGTTTGATCATGGACCACAAGTCCATGTAATCGGACTTGAGCAGCCCGATCGCCAGTAATCCGACCGTAACGATGGTCCCGAAAAAATAACCGGCCAGGTGCGCATCGTATGCGACATTCGGCGTGGTGCGGGCGATCATATTGTCAATCACGATCAGCTTGAGCACGATAAAGAAAAAGGCGGACACATCGAGCGTGCCGATAAAAAAGAACAGCCAGTAAAAGATGGTCACCACACTTTGCGGGAACAGGGCCAGATACGCCCCGGTCACCGCGGCGACCGCACCGCTGGCGCCCAGTACCGGCGAACTGCTCATCAGGGTATGACCGATGCCGCTGAAGACCGCCCCGGCCAGATAAAATGACAGATAACCGATATGGCCGAACCGTTCGTTAACGTTGTTGCCGAACAGGTACAAGAACCACATGTTCGCAATGATATGCATCCAGCCGCCGTGCAAGAAGGCATAGGTGATAAACTGCCACAGGTAAAGATAATTGGGCGCCAGCATAAAATGGTCGGCCCAGTTCCGCAGCGGCTCGACCGTCCTGCCCATCGGCGTATTGACCACATGCGGCGCATAGCTCAACAGGAAGATCACTGCGTTGGCGATGATCAGGGCATAATTCGTATAGGGCGTTCGCCGCGGTGTAATATTTGTACGTATCGGTATCATTGATTATTCCAGCATCAGACTTTAAAAATATGGATTTGAGGTATTTTAATGAAAATGAGGTGCTGCGACAAGGCATGAATAAAAAAAAAGACGGCCGATTGGCCGTCACAGTGGCACGCGCCACTGATTTTATGCTCCCCTCACGGAAAACACAGCTACTGAAACTCCAGTCTCTCCCTTGCTCGCCCCCCAGCCTGTTCCCGTTCTATTAAAAATATAAAAATCAATCGCCCTGCTGCCAAATGCCGGCAAAAAAAATTTCTTTCTTTTTTCCGCATTTTCGATTAATCACAGGGTCAAAATCGTTCGGGGATCATGCAGATGCAAGCAGAAAACATAAAAGAGCGATTGCGCCGCGTGCGACAGGCGCTGCGGTCGTCTAGGTATCAGGCCCTGCTGGTGCTCAATCCGGCAAATGTCCGCTATCTGACCGGCTTTGGCGGCGAGGATAGCTGGTCGCTGGTAACGTCGAGGCAATGCTATCTGATGACGGACAGCCGCTTCGGCGAACAGGCCGCCAAGGAATGCCCGGCTGTGAAGATTATCGAACGCAAGACAACGCTTATCGGACAGACCGCGAAGGTTATTGGCCGACTGAAAAATGTCGAAACCATCGCGGTCGAAAACACGCTGCCGCTGGCGGTCTTCGGCAAGCTCAAAAAAGCCCTTGACGCCAAACTCAAACCGGTCGATTCACTGGTCGAAAAGTTGCGCGTGACCAAAGATCCTTGCGAAGTAAGCTGCATTCGAAAAGCAGGGAAGATCGCTGCGGGCGCTTTTGAACAGATCCAATCGGCTGTCAAGCCCGGTATCACGGAAAGCGAACTGGCGGGCCTGCTGGAACTGGAAATTCGTCGGGCCGGCGCGACTACGAGTTTTGAGACGATTGTTGCTTTTGGCGCCAATGCCTCCCAGCCGCACTATCGCCCGGGCACCGTCAAGCTCAAAAAAAATGATACCATTCTGATCGATTTCGGTGTGCGATACCTCGGGTACTGCTGCGATATCACGCGGAATTTGACGGTTGGGAAGGTATCGGCATTTTATAAAAAGGCCTACCGCGCTGTCGCCGAAGCACAGAAAGCCGCCATCGCTCAGATTCGCGCCGGTGCGGATATCCAGACCGTTGACCGGGCCGCCAGAGATGTGATTAAACAGGCAGACTTGCCGGTGTATGGTCATGGCACCGGTCACGGGCTGGGGCTGGATATCCACGAACGGCCGGCTGTTGTCGGCGAAAACAAGGATCAGTTCGAGGCCGGGATGGCCATCACCATTGAACCGGGTGTCTATATCCCCGGCAAACTCGGTATCCGTATCGAAGACGATATCCTTGTTACCGAAACCGGCTGTAAAATTCTTACCCATTGCAAAAAAATGATCATTTAATTCGACAGGAGCTGCATGGAATATCTCAGTTTTTTCGACTACGCATTGATCGTGCTGTACTTCGCCGCCGTCACATTGGTGGGCATTATTCTCAGCAGAAAAGCATCCGGCAGTATCGAAGATTACTTCCTGGGCGGGCGAAATCTGCCATGGTGGGCGCTGGCCTTTTCCGGGACGGCATGGTGGTTCAGCATCTCCGGCAGCATGATCATTATTTCGTTTCTCTATATGCTCGGCCCGCGCGGCTTGTATATCGAGTTTCGCGGCGGGGCATGTCTGATCATGCTCATCCCAATGTTGTGGTCGGCCAAATGGCACCGCCGCAGTCAATGCGTCACCGGCGCCGAATTTCTTGTCTTTCGATTCGGTGACAATACATGGGCAAGGTTCTCGCGAATAGTTACGGCGTTTGCGGCCGTCGTTACCAATATTGCCATGCTCGGCATGTTCATTAAATCCGTGGGGCTGTTTATCTCGACATTCGTACCGTTTACCCCCCTCGAATGCGAGATCATCATGGTCGTCATCGTAACCATCTATACCGTCCTGAGCGGTTTTTACGGCGTGGTCGTAACAGACATGATCCAGTGCGTCTTTATTTTTGCCTGCGTTGCGATTATATCCGTAATGGCCTTTAACCGGGTCGGCAGCGCCGATGAAGTGGGCGTACTGGCTGAGAAAGTGACCGGCGCGAGCGGCTGGCTCAAATCCTATCCGCAATGGAAAACCCCCATGCCCGAGGGCGGCGAATATCAGCAGTACCAGTACCTGATCATGTTCGCGATTTTCTATATCATCCGCAACCTCTTAAGCGCCACCGGCGCGGGCGCCGCGCCGATGTATTTCGGGGCGCGCAGCGACCGCGAATGCGGCAAACTGACCTTTATGTGGGGCAACTTGATGACGTTTCGCTGGCCGATGATGATGGGCTTTGCCGTGCTGGGGATTTACATGGTCAGCGAATTATACGGCGGCGATACCTCGCAACTGGCCCAGGCCGCCGAATTGGTCAAAGCGCATATTCCCGGCATCGATAATTTTTCATGGGCCAATACGGTTGCGGATATCGGTTATACGCCGGAAAAATACCCGGCCGAACTGGTCAGCGGCCTGCAGAACCTGCTCGGCGAAAAGTGGATCCAGAAAATTCAACTGATGGGCTTTGACGGCAACGTCAACCCCGAACGCATCCTGCCTTCGGTGGTGCTGTTTCTGGTGCCGGCCGGGGCACGCGGGCTGATTATCGTGACCCTGCTGGCCGCGTTTATGTCCGCGTTCGACTCAACCGTCAACTCCTGCACGGCCTTCTTTACGCGCGACCTGTACCAGGCGTTCGTTCACAAAAAAGCCTCGAACAAGGAACTGATTACCGTCAGTTGGATCTTCGGCATCGCGCTGGTTTCCCTGGGCTGGCTTTTCGGCTATTACAGCAAAAGCCTCAACGATATCTGGGCATGGATCGTGATGGGGATTGGTGCGGCCGGCATCGTCTCCGGTGTCCTGCTGCATTACTATTGGCGGATCGGCAGCGGCGCCTTTGCCTTTGCATGGGTCATCGGATTGACCAGTGCCGTTTTGCATAAGGCGTTGTGGCCGCTGATGGAATCCAAATTCGGCTGGCCGACACTCAACGAATGGCAGATGTTCCTGCTGGTGATGGGCATCAACGTCGTCGCAACGATTATCGGGATCATTCTGTTTCCGCCGGCCGATAAAGAAACGCTGGAAAAATACTATAAAACGGTCAAGCCCTATGGCGTCTGGGGGCCGGTCAAAAATGCACTTTCACCGGACGAACAAAAAGAACTGCGAACGGAATTTCGCTATAACATGCTGGCCCTGCCGTGTGCGTTTGTCTGGCTGGTGACGATGTTTTTGGCCTCGATGCAGTTGATTATCCATAAATGGACCGATTTCTATATCACGGCCGGGCTGTGGCTGCTTTCGCTGGTGGGACTGTATTTCTTCTGGTACAAACAATTGCCGCCCGATCAGTTCAGCAAGGTCAAGCATACCCCCGGCGAACCGGAAAAAGCCGGCCTGATCGACGCCCTGAAAACCGAAAAGAAAGATGCTGAAAATGAAAAAGCATAAAACTGTTTTGGTTGTCGGCTCAGCAGTTTTACTTTTGAGTTTTGTGGTATCGGTTCTACTCTATCGGATTAAAATCCGACCATTAACAAAGCGCATCGCTTGCGGATCCCATCTTTCTTGTCTCCATGCTTTTCTAAACAAAGAACAAGGTATACCACACGAAGCAATCGATACGAACCTGGGTAAAGACTGGCGAATGTTGAATGATAATGAATACCAGATCATTTCAACGCAGTGGACCAAGTCGGATGCGTTGGATCCCGGAGGACTAAGCGACTCGGCAATCCAACAACTGCTCGATCACTGGGGAAATCGTATTCTCATCGCGGCAAGAAAATCAGGCCGTGGAGCAGAATTTATGATATTATCCAAAGGCCCTGATGGGAAACCAAATACCAAAGATGATATTGTGTTGCCATATGGGCATACTTTTCCAATTGAAAAGCTTGATTAACTGCGAATCCCCGGTGCGATCGGCGGGTCGATGGTCGGTGGATGGCTCATGCATAAGATCAGCAGTAATATCGTTCGGGCGGCGTTTATCGCGGTCGTTGTAATCGGCAGTTATAAAATGCTGACCGTTTGACAACGACAATGGTGGGCATGGCCTACCCTACGATTTATTTGAGTCTTTTTTCTGTTTGGCCTGGATTTTGGCCCAGGTGTCTTTGAGCGTTACGGTCCGGTTGAAAACGAGCTTGTCGTCTTTGCAATCCCGGTCAGCGCAGAAATAGCCCAATCGTTCGAACTGCACACGGTCCAGCGGCTTGGCATCTTGGAGTGCCGGTTCGAGTTTCGCCCCTTCGATCACCTCTAAGGAATTCGGATTGATGTTCGCTGAAAAATCCTGACCTTCTTCAACCTCTTCAGGATTTTCTTTGGTAAAGAGGTTATCGTACAGCCGCACCTGGGCGTCGAGGGCGTGTTCGGCGCAGACCCAGTGCAGCGTCGCTTTGACCCTGCGGCCGTCCGGCGCATCACCACCGCGGGTATCGGGGTCGTAGGTGCAGTGGATTTCGGTGATATTGCCGTCGGCATCTTTGACCACATCGGTGCATGTCACAAAATACGCATAGCGCAGGCGCACCTCGCGGCCGGGGGCGAGCCGGTAGAATTTCTTCGGCGGCTCCTCCATAAAATCGCCCTGTTCGATGTAAAGCACCTTAGAGAACGGCACTTTTCGCATCCCGGCGGACTCATCTTCGGGATTATTGATCGCATCCAATTCCTCGCTCTGGCCTTGCGGGTAATTGTCGATGACTACTTTCAAGGGCCGCAGTACGGCCATGAATCGCGGCGAGGTCTTGTTGAGGTCCTCGCGCAGGCAATGCTCCAACAGCGCCAGATCGACGGTACTGTTGAATTTATTGACGCCGATGACTTTGCAGAAATTGCGGATGGCCGCGGGCGAGTAGCCCCTTCGCCGCAGGCCGGAGATCGTCGGCATTCGCGGATCGTCCCAGCCGCTGACATGGCCGTCCTGCACCAGCCGCAGGAGTTTGCGCTTGCTCATGACGGTATAGGTCAGGTTCAACCGGGCGAATTCGATCTGCTGGGGGTGGTGCACGCCGAGTGCATCGAGGTACCAGTCGTAGAGCGGGCGGTGATTTTCGAATTCCAGCGTGCAGATCGAATGCGTGATGCCCTCGACCGAATCCTCCAGCCCGTGGGCCCAGTCGTACATCGGGTAAATGCACCAGTCGTCGCCGGTGCGGTGGTGCGATGCGTGCAGGATGCGGTACATCACCGGGTCGCGCATGTTCAGGTTCGGATGGGCCATGTCGATCTTGGCCCGCAGGGTCCGCGAGCCGTCGGGGAACTCGCCTTTTTTCATGCGTTCAAAGAGGTTGAGATTCTCCTCGACGCTGCGGCCGCGGTGGGGCGAGTCCTTGCCCGGCTCGGTAAGCGTTCCGCGGTAGTCGCGGATCTCATCGCCGGTCAGGTCGCAGACATAGGCTTTGCCTTTTTTGATCAGATCGATCGCGTAATCGTACATCTGCTGAAAGTAGTCCGAGGCGAAATACAGCCGATCCTGCCAGTCCCAGCCGAGCCAGTGTACGTTATCGATGATCGAATCGACGTATTCCTGCTCTTCCTTGGTGGGGTTGGTGTCGTCGAACCGCAGGTTACAGGTGCCGCCGAATTCGGCGGCGATGCCGAAGTTCAGGCAGATGCTCTTGGCGTGGCCGATGTGCAGATAGCCGTTGGGCTCCGGCGGAAAGCGGGTCGCCACGCGGCCGGCCCACTTGCCGGTCTTATTATCCTCGGCCACGATCTGGCGGATAAAATCCAGTGATACCGATTTTTCGTTATGCTCACGATCGTTCATCCGATCCGTACCCCTTTCTTTGGGCGCGTCATTTAAGCAGCGATTATACGAAGGACAGCTTATTCGGTCAAGAATCCTTGTAAACGTGATTGTAAAAACCCAAAAGCAGTTCTTGAAACCGCCGGTGTTTTCATTTAGTATAAGCCCGCTTACAATTTTTGTTGCTCTTTGAAAAGTTAAACGAACGAGTTGTTTTTATCCGATAATATGGGTATGAGACCCATAGGAACAAATCAACAATTGGAGCAAAGACGGCGTAAAGCCATAGCGTTGCTGAAACAAGGCAATGGAGTTCGCCAAACAGCGTGTCTTGTCGGGGCAAGCCCGGGCACAATAAGTGATTGGCGTAAGGCCTACAAACAACAAGGGCAGGCGTTCTTTGTTGCGCATAGTCCGCCCGGCAGGTTGCCGGGTTTAACCCAACGTGACAAAAACAAACTGGAAAAGCTTTTACTGAAAGGTGCCCGTTGTAATGGTTACGCCACAGCGCTTTGGACACTGCAACGCATTGCCGAAGTCATCGAAAAACAGTTTGGCATAACTTACGATTTATCCAGTGTCTGGCATATCTTGAAAGGCATGGGTTGGCGTTGCCAGAAACCTGAAAAGCGGGCTCGGGAACGGGATGAACAGGCCATCGCCGTCTGGCGCAAGCAAGAATGGCCGCGTATAAAAAAAATTCCGAAGAAACGGTAAAACCATCGTTTTCCTTGACGAAAGCGGCTTTATGCTTCAGCCAACAGTAAGGCGAACGTGGTCGCCAAGAGGTCAAACACCGATTCATTACAGTTGGGATCGTCGGGATAGGTTGAGCGCAATATCGACACTGAATGTATCGCCTAAAAGGCACACATTGAGCTTGTATTTTTCGGTACAGAATCGTAATATTTGTGCCGATGATTTTGAAGCATTTATTGCTCAATGGCTGATTCATTTTCCTAAAGGTGTTATCCTTGTTATTGACCGCTGGATGGTTCATCGTAGTGGAATGCGACGCCTTAAAGATCGTTTTGGGCGACGGGTCGAAGTGGAGTGGTTGCCAGCTTATGCCCCTGAACTGAATCCTGTTGAACAAATTTGGAACTACGGTAAATATAGCCAACTGGCAAATTTTATCCCTGACGACATTAATCATCTGGCTTCGGTACTTGATGTGTCTCTGAGCCAGCAGGCAAAAAAGAAAAATTGCTTCGTTCGTTTTTTCATTGTGCAACGTTAAAAATATAATGTGTGCGTATAATTATTCAAAAGTCAATAATATCTGCTGAATTATTATATTCAGTAAGATGAATGCGTCAGAATCAGTTATAAAAAGTGTCCAAAGATATCTTCATGCGTTATCCGAAACTGGCTTGGAAGTAAGTTTTGGCGTAATATTCGGCTCTTATGCAAAAGGTACAGATGGCCCTTACAGTGATATCGATTTGCTGGTCGTATCGCCTGAATTTGACGAGGTCATTTCACGTGAGAGTGTTAAGAAACTCTGGCGAATAGCGGCTCGCACAGAAAGTCGAATCGAACCGATCCCCCGTGGGCACCGGCAATGGGAAAACGATACATCCAATGCGATAATTGAAATCGCACGAATCGAGGGGCAAAGAATCCCAGTATCATAACTTTTGATCGCTTCTCTCAAACTTCCTATCCGTTTATCATACGAATCCTGATGTGCTCTTCAGAGAGTTCCAGTGGGCTTTGGATAATGACCGTTTTGGTGCCGCCGGGCAACATGTCAAAAAAGTTATCTTCGACCGTCACATCGGCAGGCACCACGAATTCGACCGCATGGGCGAAACTGTGACTGCTGATCGTGATCTCATAGTGATAGGGCGGTTCGCTGCGGGGGATGTTATTCAGTTGGTATATCAATTTTTGACTGGCAGCCTGAAGTTTGCGAAACTCAACCGCACGGTACACGGCCGGTTCGATATTCGGCACCTCGGCCATGTGTGCAAACCAAATCCCGGCCGTCGGGTCCAGCCCGTCAGGCAATTGCATTTGAACATGCGTTCTGCTGTATGGCTGAATCTGAATGTCCTGCTTTTCGGTATGTCGCGTTTTGCCGTCAAGACTGGTGTAACCATACTCTGCAGTACCGGATATTTTTTCAGGGGCGTCATTGATGATGACAATATCCAGTGTTTGTTCGCTTGGCCGCACGATGATCCGCCGGGGCTGGTAGGCCCGGCGCACGAAATAATATGCGATCTTGCGGCGCAGGTAATAATCGACGATTGACCAGCCGATCTCGCCCCAGGCATCATTATACATCCAAAAAAGTATGCCGTTGTTGAGGCCTTTGGCCCGAAACGCATCAATGGCATATTCGAGGAATCGCCCTTGTATCAGGCCGGCATAATACAGGTATTGGTCGGGCCGCAAAGGGCCCGCTTCTATATATTCTTTGGCGATCGCCTCCTCGAGCGTACCCACCGCGAAATAATTGGTATGATGCTGCCAGGCTTTGGAATATCGGTCCATCGACTGATCGCCGAGATATTGTTGGGTACTCATCCGGCAGCAGGTTCCCGGAAACCCGAATTCGCTGACAAACAAGGCCCGGGCGTTATCATATAAGCGATAATCGATTCGCTGGGACATTTCGGGACTCATCATCAGTTCCCAATAGTGACAATCGCCAACGTCCGGGTCGTTGGCCGGCCAGGGGTGTTTGTCGCCGCCATACGGCGAGCAGTACCAATACGGGATCTCGGGGCAGTTGCGCCGGACGGCCTGCGGCAGAATCTCGCCGTAAATCTTTTCGCCCTGGTCTGTTTCTCGATCGGTCCCTTTCTTCTGCGCCCAGACACATTCATTGCTGCCGCAGAACAGGATGACACTGCAATGATTTCGCAATCGCCGTGTTTGGTGATCCGCTTCTTTTTTTACCAGTTCGCAAAAATCATCGCGATCATCGGGATAGCTCGAACAGGCGAACATAAAATCCTGCCAAAGCAAAATCCCCCGTTCGTCGCAGCGGTCATAGAAATACGCGCGTTCGTAAATGCCGCCGCCCCAGACACGCAGCATATTGAAATTGGCGTTTATCGCTTCGTTCAAAAGCATATCGATCTGCTCATTGCTGACGCGGCTGTAGATCGCATCGGGCGGGACCCAGTTGGCCCCGCGGCAGTGGATTTTTTGCCCGTTGATCTTAAAACAGAAGGTGTCTTTTGTATCCAGTTCGATGAATCGGATGCCGTACCGGATCGTTTTGGAAGCAATTTTTTTGGGGCCGACGTTGACCTCCACGTTGATCGTGTACCGATCCTGCGGCCCGTAACCGAGCGGATGCCACAACTGTGGATGCTTAAGGGGCCATTGAATGCATGTGTTGTTTGGGCCGCGATCAAGCTGCAGATCCTGTTCGATTTGAGCGATTTCTTTTCCGCTTGGCGAACGAACCGTCACCTGAAAATGGGCTGACAGCGGTTCAGATGCGAATGATTCGATGGCAGGATAAATCTTCAGGATGACATCATTGTTTTGCCTTTGACAATCGACAGCAATATCCCGCAATGCCGCTTTTTTGTAAAAATGTATTTGCGGCGGCAGGTTGATACAGATGGTTTTGATGCGCGGCGACCAGTCCCAGCCCCAACTGAACTGCGGGCTTCGTAAAAATGCCCGCTTCAGTGTCCCTCGTCGCGGGCGATCGTAAGCATCTCCGACCACGACCTCGCCGCCCAATCGCGATCGCATGGCATCGGTGATCCGTTCAGTGCCCGTGGTCAGCGAGATCAACACTTCATTTTGGCCCACATTCAGGTCATTTTTGATGTCGCAGGCAAAGGGATAAAACGCCGAGTGATGTTCACCCAGCCGTCGGCCGTTGAGGAAAATTTCGGCATCGCCGTCCATGCCGTCGAGCTTCAATTCGATCCGATCGAAGTCGGCCGGGTCATCGGCGATCTCGAAGCGTTTGCGAAACCACCATTTTTTTTGCTCGATCCACTCACATTCAAAACTGTTGATTCCTTCCAGCGGCTCGGGTATCCGGCCTGCCTGAATCAACGCCTGGTGCACATCACCGGGGATCGAAGCAGGGATCCAGTTCGGCTCAGCCTGTTTCAACTGATCAATGCCGATTTGCAGGTTTGAACGGCCTAATTGCCAGTCATGGTTGAAATTGTTCATCATGTGGTTCAAAGCCTTCGATATCATATTGATTTACATTAACTTATGAAAAATAAGTCACATCGGGAATCATTTTCAAGTGATTACCATACCATAATTTCGCCAAGATTCAAAGAATTCGACTTAAGTCCGATAATCGCTCATCAAACAGCAGAAAACCGCCTTTGAACTTGAGAAACCCGCAAATTTTGCCTAAATTACCTTTTTGCTTTGACATCACGTTTCAAAAATGTTATAATAACCAATTGTTGGGGTAATAAAGTTATTGAGCCCGGCGGGAATTTAGCTTAAAACAATGGTTATCCTTTAATTAAAAGACAATCGTAAGGATTAGGATGATGAAGAAAACATTAATTTATATTTTGTTAGCGGCAGTGATCATGCCGATGATTATCATATCAGGCGGCTGTGCAAAGTATGGTGAAACACTGGCCGAAGGGCATCGCCGGCATAAACGGATTTTGAATCTGAATCATCAGGGCCTGATCGAAGATATTGACATGATTTTGATGATGGATGAGCCGAGTAGAAGAACACGATATCGAATTAAATAATTGCGAAGTAGCCAGGGAAGCGATTTTTTTTGAAAAAGGACTTTGTTTGTGGAAGCACTCGTCGGCACCATTAACTTGGTGGGATCTGTTTCTTCATTGTTTGGGACACTTAGCGAGTATCTCAAACCGCTTACCGAATATATCAGCCGTGTCGGTTCATATTCCCCGGTTGTCGTAACCATCGAATTGATCCTGATCGGCCTGGTGGTTTATTGGGTCGTCGATTTTCTGGAAGGCACGCGCGGGGAACGTTTATTCAGAGGAGTTCTGTTTTTGTTATTTGCCGGCGTACTGATTCTTAATTTGGTCATTGATAAGTTTGCGCTCGAACGGCTCGAATATCTGTACAAAGGATTTTTGATCGCCGTGTTGATCATCGCGGTAGCCGCCTTTCAACCGGAAATTCGACGTGCACTGATCCGCATCGGACAGCCGAAGTTTCTCTCGCGCACCTCCCAACAGCTCGAGCTGACCATCGAAGAAATCGTTTCGGCCGTGTTTGAGATGGCCCAGAACAAACTCGGTGCGATCATCGTCATCGAGCAGAAAGTGGCCCTGGGTGAATTTATCGAAACCGGGGTGCGCATGGACTCCAGAGTCACGGATGAACTGATCAAGACCATTTTTCATCCGGGTACGCCGCTGCATGATATGGCGGTTATCATCCGCGAAGATCGCATCATTGCCGCCAGCGTTCAGTTGCCCCTGGCCGAACCCGGCAGTGTCGACGGTTATGAGCTGGGGTCGCGGCACCGTGCGGCTATCGGCATCACATCCGGATCGGATGCGACCTGTATCGTGGTCAGCGAGGAAACCGGGATGGTGTCTATCGCACAAAACGGCAAGCTGATCCGTAATGTGACCGAATCGCAGTTGCGGATCCACTTAAAATCGATCGCCAAAGAACACCTGACGTTTGTCGAAAAATTCTGGAAATTTCCCCGAAAAAAAACAATGCCAAAGACCGGCACATAACGATAATCATTAATCATGGCTCGAAAAACAAATTACGGAAAAATCATAATTGTCGCCTTTATTACTCTACTGATATGGGTTTGGGCGGACTTGTCGCTGGATGAGGAAATCGTCCTCTCCAATGCCGTGATCACAGTGTCCCAATCCGTACCGCGAAATTTATCGGTCGCTTTTGATACGGGCACCGAATTCGAAGTCAAAAAACTGGTTCTCAAAGGCCCCTCGGCTAAAGTCTCGGAGCTGCGCCGAAAAATCAAAGACAAATTATTTTCAATGGATTTCGAATTCGACCCGACCCAGGAAAATATCGATACTCCCGGTGACCATACGATCCAGTTATTGAATTTTTTTCAGAACAAAGAGCAAATCAAAAATGAAGGACTGGCCGTCATCGACTGTGAACCGCGGGCCGTAACCGTCAATATCGATCAATTGGTCAAGGCGTTTTTGGATGTCGAATGTATCGGTCCCGATGATAATCCGATCACACAGGTCAGTATCACCCCCACCCGGGTTGAGATGTTCGCGCCGCAGGACAAAGAAACGGCCCGGATCAACCTCAGTGAATCGGATATCACCCAGGCCCGGACCGCCCCGCTCGAAAAAACACCGTATATCGTGTTGCCCTCGGGCCAAATCCGGCAATCCACCACCAGTGTGCAGGTCAGTATCTCGCCACAGCAGGATCTGCTCAATGAATACACCATCACTACGGGTACCATCGGTTTTATCCTTAGCGCTAATCTGCAGGGTCAATACAAAGTTGAGATGAAAAATCGCGACGAGGTCATTCGCAATATTCGCATCCGCGCCACCGCCGAATCAAAAGCGGCTTACGAAAATCTGCCGTACCAGGTGATCCTGGAAATTCGCGATGAAGATGCCTCGCAAACCGAGCCGATCACGCGCGAGGTCATTTACAATTTTCCGGCCCAGTATCAGCGGCGCGACGAGATCGAATTGAACCAGCCGCCGGTGGATGCACAATTCACATTGACGCCGGTTGACGGTTCTGCGGCTGAGGGCGGCCCCTGAACAGGATAATAATCGATTCGACAATCATCCAGATCGACAGAATAAAAATCCCGCTGCCGATCACCAGCAGCAGAATATTTTTCTGATGCCAGAATTGCTGCTCCTGTTTGATAATCGCCGAGGTCGTGATTCCTAACATGACCAGACAGGGAATGCCTGAGACCAGAAATTTAATCCCCCCCTTTCGTTTGAGATAAACCGTGACGATCAGCAGGGCCAGTCCGGCCAGCAGTTGATTGGTACTGCCGAACAACGGCCATAATGTCATTGCCCCGGTTCCGTTGGCTCCGGTCGCAAACGCCAGGGCGGCCGCCGCAAGAACGGCTGCCGTTGTTGCCGCCCATCGATTCTTTAGAAATGAGATTTTCAGGTCGCCGGCCAGTTCGCTGATCACATAGCGTTGAATACGGACCGAGGTGTCCAGTGTCGTGCCGGCAAAGGATGCGATAAAGACCCCCATTAGGGTTATGCCGACCGATTCGGGCAGGCCGATTCGCGCGATCATATTGGCGGCGCCGTTGACGACCGGCGTCAATTTATCGCTGAGCCCTTTGGCCCCGATCCAGACGCCGTATTTTTCCAGCCACGCCGCCTCGCCGGTGACGATTGAACCGTCCGCCAGTTTCAAACCAAGCCCGACCCCCGCGGTAACGCAGATAATGACCAATACCGCTAAGAATCCCTCCAGCAGCATCGAACCGTATCCGACAAAACGGCTGTCAGATTCGGTGGATACCTGTTTGGGACTGGTGCCCGAGGCCACCAGCGAGTGAAACCCGCTGATCGCGCCGCAAGCGATGGTTACAAATAGAAACGGCCACAACGGCGGTGTGTTTTCGGGAATGTAGCGGTTGATTGCCGGGGCCACAATGGTCATCTCGCCATTGACCGAACAGACCACCGTCCCCAGGATCAATAATCCCATCGCGATGAACAATTGCCAGGCATTGATATAATCCCGCGGCTGCAGCAGCGTCGTTACCGGCAGCGTCGAGGCAACCCATGCATAGATCAACAGTAGAATCGTCCAGACACCCGTCGGGGGCATCGACCCGATCGCGGGCATCTCAAACGGCGCGACACTGCCCACCCAGACCGTCAGGTACATCAGAATCACCGCCACGATTGTCGAAGCGACCACCGGCAGATTCTTTTTATACACCCCATAGCCCAGTCCGATGGCGATCGGAATCTGCAGCCAGACCGGGATTACCGAACGCGGAAACCGGGCAAACACCGTCGCGATCACCACACCGAAGATCGCGATCACGATCAGCAGGCTCAAAAACACCACCAGAAAAAAGATGAACCGCACCCGGGCGTTGATATACCGTGCGGCCACTTCCGAGATGCTTTTGCCTTGGTTGCGCATCGAAACAATCAGCGTACCGAAGTCATGCACCGCGCCCATGAAGATACTGCCGAAGAACACCCATAATATTGCCGGCAGCCAGCCCCAGATCACGCCGATTGCCGGGCCGACAATCGGGCCGGTACCCGCAATCGAAGTAAAATGATGACCAAAGATAATCCCTTTTCGCGTCGGCACATAATCCACCCCGTCATTCAGTTCGATACTGGGTACTTTTGCATCGGGATGAAGCTGGAAAATACGCTTGGCCAGAAACCGTCCGTACGTGTGATAGGCGATCAGGTATCCACCGCCGCAGATCACGAGCAATAATAACGTTTCCATGTTATGCCTTCCTTTTTACCGGAGATTTTAACTTGCCCGATTCGCGATGCGAACGAAGCAGCAGCCGAAGCGGGACCTCCTGAATATCCAGTAATTCGCGTAACCGGTTGGTCAAAAACCGCAGGTATCGCTGTTCGAAATGCGCCGGCTCATTCACAAACATCAGGATCGTGATTGGGTTAACCGCGACCTGGGTACCGTAATAGACCTTGGGCGGTTTGCCGGTTCGCGTTCGCCTCGCGGCCACTTTCTGATCGCGGATGATCTCAAAGGCCTTATTGAGTTTGGCGGTCGGGATCTGGGTCGTCGCCTGTTTATGCAGTTCGATCGCCAAATCGAGTACGCTCTGGACATTCTTGG
This sequence comes from uncultured Pirellulales bacterium, assembly GCA_964517795.1. Taxonomy (GTDB): domain Bacteria; phylum Planctomycetota; class Phycisphaerae; order Sedimentisphaerales; family Anaerobacaceae; genus CAZFDE01. Next base: position 29,461 of record CAZFDE010000011.1, read on the forward strand.
CGTCTTTTGCGGTCGTGAACGCGATCGGCGCATACCCCAGCCCCGGCAGCACCTTATCAAGATACGCGCCGTAATCATCGGTCGCCGCTTGGTCTTTAGCCAGGTCCCATTTGTTGATCACCAGGATACACGTCTTATATTCGTCGAGGATCAATTTCGAGAGTTTTTTATCCACCTGCGAGATCGGCAAGGTCGCATCGATCATGAACAAGACCACATCGGCCCGTTGCACCGACTTGGCGGCCCGGACATAACCATAGTATTCGATATCGTCGGCGAGACTGCGTTTCTTGCGAAGCCCGGCCGTATCGATCGCGACAAAGGTCTTACCGTCTTTCTCGAACCGAACATCGACCGCATCACGCGTCGTGCCGGGGATTTCGCTGACGATCACTCTTTGCTGACCGACAATGGCGTTCAGCAGCGTACTCTTGCCGGCGTTGCGTTTGCCGACGATCGCCAGTTTCATCACCGGCTCATCCGGCTTGTCGCTGTCGAACCCCTCGAGCTGCTCGCATATCCGCTCCAGCAGTACGTTTTTGTTCATATTATTGAGTGCCGAGATGCAAAGGAACTCCCCGAACCCGAGTTTGGAAAATTCGGCCGCGGCCGGGAATAATTTGCCCTCGTCGGCCTTGTTGGCCACGCCGATCACATTGAGCTGCTGCTTTCGCAGCAGTCGGGCGATCGTTTCATCCAGCGGCACCACCCCGTCGCGAATATCGGTCATAAACAGAACCAAATCCGCGGTCTCGATCGCCTGGCGGATCTGGTGCTCGATATGCTCACAGAGCTGGTCGGCATCGACGATCCCGTAGCCGCCGGTGTCGATCAGCTCAAAATAGCGGCCGTCGCGGCCGACGAGCGTACTGACCCGGTCGCGCGTTACCCCGGCCGTCGGTTCGACGATACTGATCATCTGACCGGCCAACGCATTCAACAGACTGCTCTTGCCCACGTTCGGGCGACCAATAATGGTTACTTTTGCCAATGCCATAAGCGGACTGTCCAAAATAACTGATTAACCCATATTCGTTAACAATATCATAATAGATTCAATCATTCTATTCAACCGGTCGTATCCTAAATACGGCTAAATCACAGGCACGTGGGAAAGAAAATGTACGGGATAAGGGATATGTGCTACAATAGCAGGTGATTGAACGGCTTAATTGGAATCGAATTTATGAAAGTGGTTGAACAAATCAAAAACAGTTCGGTCGTCGTCGCGGCTCCGTCCTCGAAGGCCCATACGCTGCGCGCAATCATCATCGCATCGCTTGCCAAGGGTCAAAGTGTGATCCATCGCCCGCTCATGGCGGCCGATCAGCAGAATGTGATCCGCTGTTTGCGGTCGCTGGGTATCGCGATCGACCATAACGATGATCAATTGGTCATCGAAGGCGGCGGCGGTGTATTTAAACCTGCCGGCGAGCAGCTCGACGTAGGTGAATCCGGTGTCGGAATGAATTTTCTCAGCGCAGCCTGCAACCTCAGCAGCGAACCGGTCATCCTCACCGGTGCCAAACGCATTACCGAGCGGCCGATCGGCGAGGTCATCAACGGCCTGAGACAGCTCGGCTGCAATATCCAATACATCAATATCGAGGGATTTCCACCGATCCGCATCGCCGGCGGCGGCATCCCCGGCGGCAACGCAAAAATCCACGGCGCTAAGACCTCACAATATTTCAGTTCGATCATTATTTCCGCACCCTACGCAAAACAACCGGTCACGCTCGAATGTCTCGATGAAATGACCGAAACGCCATACTTGGATATCAGTATTGAAATGATGCAAATATTCGGCGTTCAAGCTGAAAACAAAAACTATAAACGCATGACGATCCCCAATGATACCCAATACCAAGGCACCGAGCTGACCATTGAGGGTGATTTCAGCAGCGCAGCGTTTTTCTTCCTGGCCGCGGCCGTCTGCCAAAGCGAGGTAACCGTAACCGGCCTCAATCGCAACAGCAAACAGGGCGACAAGGCGTTTCTGGACTTGATCGCGAAAATGGGCTGTGAGATATCCTGGACGGATGACGCGGTTACCGTCCGCGGCAAGCCGCTTTCGGCTATCGAGCAGGATATGAGCAATTTGCCGGATCTGGTGCCGGCCCTGTCGATCGCGGCAGCCGCAGCGAAAGGCACCAGCCGCCTGAGGCATATCGGCCACCTGCGGCACAAAGAATGTGATCGATTGGGTGTGATGGCCGAATTATTGCAAAAAACCGGTATCAAGGCCGCCTGCGACGAAGATTCGTTGAGCATAACCGGCCATGAGGGCTTCAAATCCGCCATTATTGATCCCCATAATGACCACCGGATGGCCATGAGTTTTGCCGTCGCCAGCCTGCCGCAGGGCAATATTCAGGTCAAAAACCCCGGTTGCGTTTCTAAATCCTTCCCGGATTTTTGGGAAAGACTTGCAGTATTCCAGCGGTAATGATATAATCCCCCGATTTTTGGAATCCAAGCGGGGTGAACTCTGCTTGGGTTTTCTGATGCGCGTAACGAATAATAGAACAATGAAATGAAAGGAGGTTAACCAAAAATGATTGGTTGTCACTTTGGACGAATGTTTCAGGTAACGGTGGCGGGCGGTTCCTATCAGGAAGGCCTGACAGTCGTTGTACAGGGCCACGCCCCGGGAATGGTATTAACCGAACAGGAAATTTACGGGGATCTGCTGTTGCGAAAGCCCGGTGCGGACGAACTTTCCAGCCCGCGCAAGGAGCCGGATCTGCCGATTATCTATTCGGGTCTCAATGTCGCCGACACGGTCGAAGGCGCCAATAACAAGAACCACACCAACGGGACGCCACTGTCGATCCTGCTGCCGAATCTGGACCGGCACTTTATCCACATCAAACAGTATCAGGACACCAACCGCACCCCGCGGCCGGGACACGCTTCGTATGCGTCATTCAAGAAGTACGGCCCGGACGACGATGCGATCGGCGCGGGAATATTCAGCGGACGCTATACCTCCACCATCGTCGCGGCCGGTTATGTCGCCAAGAAGATCCTCAAAAAGTGCGGCATCAACGTTTTTTCGTACGTGACGGAACTGGCCGGCGTCGGCTGTTCGCAGATTGATTACGATCAGGCGCTGACCTATACAGATAATTATAAGCAGATGCGATGGGATTACGACCCGTTCTACCAGGAAATTTATGTCAAGAACCGCATCCACATGGATATGCGATTTTTGGAAAAGGCGGCTGTGCTGGCTGAGGTGGAAAACGAGATCGAAGAGATCCGCCAGAAGGCCCCGAAAATGGATCCCAAAGAGATCGAGGATAAATACGGTGTGCATTATATCCTCAACTGCCCGGATATCGAGGCGGCCCAGGCGATGGTCGATGCGTCCAATAAGATCAGCGCAACCGGCGATTCGGTCGGCGGTGTGGTCGAAGTTGCGGTGACCGGCGATATCCCGCCGGGACTGGGCGAGCCGGTCTTCGATAAGCTCGATGCCGAACTGGGACGGATGCTCGGAATCGGTGCGATCAAGGGGGTCGAGGTTGGTGCCGGATTCAAGGTCAAAGACATGACCGGGTACGAATCCAACGACCAGATGCACAGCGAGAACGGCAAAGTCGTCTTCGATTCCAATCATGCCGGCGGGATCACCGGCGGCCTCAGTACCGGCCAGCCGATCGTGGCCCGCGTGGCCGTCAAGCCCACCCCCACCATCGATAAACAGCAGCAGACGATCGACAAATATACGCTGGAGAATAAGCCCCTGGCCGCGATCACGCGGCGCGACGCGACCATCGCCGGGCGGGTATGGCCGGTCGTCGAAAACTATACCGCGATGCTCATGCTCGACAACCTGCTGGCCCATTACGGCTACCAGGCGATGAAAGAGAAAATGGCCCAATAAGAATTGGACAATACCAAACAAAAAGAGACGCTCGAAGGAGCGTCTCTTTTTTTATAGAATAACCAAGTCTGGTTTAGGTCTTAGTCGTTAAAAGCCGCTAACGCCTGTGCTTCGGCTTCTTCCTGCAAAATGATCTTCGGCTGGACCAGGATCAGGAGTATCTTTTCGTCCTTGATACTACTTCGATTGCTGAAGGCCCGTCCGATGATCGGGATTTTGCTGAGCACCGGCACGCCGCTTTCCTTTTCTTCTTCAAAGGTTACTTTCTGTCCCCCCAACAGCAGCGTACCGCTGTCCGGGACACTGACACGGGTTTCAACCCGCGATAATTCGGTCGCCGGGTAAATAAGCGTAAATGTGTCATTCAAAGCACCGCCAAATGGAATATCAAACGTGAAATCGTCAAAGCCCAAAAAGTCTTGCAGTTGCCCGACAATATTCAACAGCACATGCTTTTTGTCCGGCTGGATCGTCGGTGTGATATTTAAGAGGGTACCGCTGACAATCGCGCGGTCTTCCACCTCGACGGTTACCAGGAACTGGTCCTGAAAACCGGCGCCACCGCCCAGCGTCGTGATCTCGAATTCCGGATTGCCGGGATAAAGGATGTTTCGCTGGACGCGGAACGCGGCCGATTCGCCGCTGAGGACGGTTACCTTGGGTGCAGTCAATGTCTTGGAATCACGATGTGCCTTGCTGGCCCGGATCATGATATTGGCCTGCAGGGTATCAAGGACAAAGCCCTCCCAGCTAAAGTTCAGCGCGGGGAAACTATCGCCAAAACTGCCCGGTACACCCGTCAATTCCGGATCGGCCAACTGATCGCTTGCCTGATTGAAATTCCAGAAACCCGTGGGTGTATAACCACTCAACTGATCCTGGATGGTTGTATATGTCGGGATAGGAATATAATTGTTCGGCGCAGCCGGTCCCAATGGATCAACAAGCAACGGATTGCCTTGGGCATCTGTTACAAAATTGCCTTGTTGATATCCGACAACCTGGGATTCAAACTCTTCGGGGGTATATTTGAATTGTCCCTCTTTGGACAGGTCAATATCGATACCAAGGTCCTCGAGGAAGTTTTCGCCAACGACCAGAAATCGCGCTTCAATGGCGACCTGATGGCCGAGCGACCGTCGCATTTCTTCCATAAGGGCCTGAATCTGGTAATGAATCGGACGGGTTTGCCGCACGATTAATTTCCGGTTCTGATAGACGGAAATGGTGCCTTCGCCGCCGTAGTCAAACCAACTTTCCGGAACGACCGTATCCTGTATCAAGAGAACCAAACTGTTGGCTCGACCGCCGGCCTGTTCGGTTAATTGATCTCGGTCAATCTGATCTTCCTGGTCAAATCCTTCACCGCCGGCCGTCTGGACGTCAACCGAAACCGATGACTGGGCCTGGGCGTAAAAGTTCGCCGGCTGGCCCAACAGGTCTGTTACATCATAAACCATGGTTTCCATTTCCGCCGGCAGTGAATCTTTGGTTGCGATACGGATAATACCGTCATCAACGACATAGCCTAACTCGACAAAACCGCCAGAGACCAGATCCAAAAGGTTATCCAGTGCGGTTTCAAGCCGAATATTGCGAACGGGGTCCATATTGATCGGCGTGAATTGATCGATGTCGGCATTGTCCGAGAGATCAAGCCAGTTGACGATAATAGTCAACGGCGGATCGACCGAATTACGCAGGATTTCGATTGCTTCGCCGAATGACATTTCCGGCGAGAACTGTGTCAGGTTCACGGTTTGTTGAAGCTGACGGAATACGGCCGCATTGACCGGATCTTCACCGATCGCTGTATCCGGTTTACGTTTCGCGGCAATTTCACGCCAATTTTTCGGGTACGTTAATTCATCGGCATAAGGAATCGCGGAACGATCTGTATTCATCAATAACTTAACACGTTGCTCGTCCGATTCTTTTTGGATTTCGATCTGTTCGCGGAAACTGATGATATCTTCGAGTGTTTGTTTGAGCAATAATGCTTCATCGTTCAACGGGTCAATCGCCAAAAGGCTTTCCAGTTGCCCGAGCGCTTCTTCGTATCGCTGCTGTTTTTGATGCGCTTTGGCATTGGCCATCAGTTCGACAACGCGTTCTTGCCGATCCTGCTGCATTTGGTCGCGATATTGTTCCTGCGCCAGTTCTGCTTCTTTGATGCGCTGCTGTTGCTGCATCTGCTCATACCCTTGCTTAGCCGCCATGATTTGCGCCGTCTTTTCTGCCAATATATTACTGTAATAAGCATACATTTCGTCACCCAGGTGCAGGCGGTTCTTTTTGACCAGATATTTGGCTTTTTCGATAGACTGAACGGCTTTATCGAACGTATTGGCTGCAACCGCAGCATCGGCTTTTTCGATCGCATCGTTCACCACCGCACGTGTATGGCCCTGGAGAATGCTGCGTTTTTTATTGACCACGTCGATATATGTTTTTTCCCGTGGTTCGGGTTGCGGTTGAATTATCGTTTGTGTCTGCGGCCGAGTTTGTATCTGTGGTTGAGTCGGCAGAGGCGTTATTTGCGGTTCAGCCGGGATCACAGGGGTTTCGATGATCGGCTCACGTTTCGGTTCGGGTGCAATTGCCGGCTGTATCTGACGTTTGGCTTCAAGCTGTTTTTCGATCTGCATGAGTTGCTCGGCCGCCTGGAAGTATTCGGCGATCTGTTCGCGTTCGCTGACCGCAGTTTGCGCTTTGATCAGCAAGGCGTTGAGTTGATTTTGTTCTTCCTGGGTGAGATAGGCCTCGTAATCTTTGGCTCGGCTGAGTGACTGTTTGGCGGCCGCATAAAAGCCCCGTTCGAATTGTTTCATTCCCGCTTCGATATAGTTGCGGGCCACACTTCGAACGACTTGACGTTTATTGGCTTCGTCCACCTGTGCAAACAGCCCTTGTGACACCGTCACCAGAACCACAAGGATTATCATGAACGTAAACACCCCGCCCCATTTTGTCTTGAGTTTAACGCTATACGTATTCAAGGTACGCTCCTCCAAAAAAAAGGAAAAATATCATAACTTTTCAGTGACCTTACCCCACCTCATTTGGTTCGGTCGCCCTACAGTTGCATATTATATATGGAAATGGCGGGTTTTTCAAGTAAAAAATTAGATTTATGCCTTCCCAAAAGCCATTATACTCCCTTTTTTAACACGTCCCATATTAAGCATGTTAAAATAGCTAATCTGAGGGTTTTAATGGCTTCAGAATTCAAAAAAATCCATATTTTTTTAAAAATATTGAGATTTTTTTAGAAGCTTGTGGTTCAGCGGGCGTCTTTTTGAAAATCGAAGTCTGTTTTTTGCTGTTGTTTTTGTACTGGTGCAGCAGACTTTATTGGCCCAGCCAGGCTTTTCGCTCTTTCTGGATCGTACCGATCAGGCCCTGTAATTGCTGCTGATAATACTGATAAGCAGGTTTACTGATGTAGGGTTTCTTTTGCTCAATAGCCTTGAGGGTCTGGTCGGCCAATTCCTGTGCCTGGGAAAATCGGGCCTGCTCGATCAGTTCAGGGACTTTGTTCATAGCACGCGCGTGCAGACTGTCGACATAGCTTCGAATGATCTTGAGCTTTCGGTTGTCTGTCGCGGCTGCGGCATTGACTGGTTTTGAAATCGGCCTGGTGTTGAACGTTTTCCGGGTTCCGTCGGATAATGTCACGGTTGGGGTGTCTTTGGCAACCTCCACGGTTTTGGGCTTGGACTGTTCATTTCGGGCAACTAATCGAAAGGACCCGACCTTGTCAATCTTGGCCAGATAGTCTTCCGGTGAGTGAGGCGGGACCTTTGTGCACAATCCGCTTTGGGAGACTTGCTCGAATCCTTCTTTTGCTTCGGCATATCGCCCCTCTTTGTAGGCATCGACACTGGATGCGTACAGGCGATCAATTTTATCTTTTTGGGCATGAATGACCTGCTGGATCTTTGCTATGGCCTGTTCGGCTTTGTTTTGTTCGAGCCGTGTTAAGAGATTGCTCTTGACGGCCTGTTCGTAGTGGTTTTTGGCGATGATGAGCTGCTGGTTGTTCATACACCATTGTGCCCGTTTGATATGCGCCTGGGTATTTTTCTTTTGCACTGCAGCAGCCTGAGAAGCACGCAGTAGTCCGACCACATGAATGCGCTGTTTGTCGTCCAAATATCCCTCGAAGCGCTTTGCCCTTTGCAGGTGGTCCTCGGCCTGTTCGAACAAGCGTTCGTTATAGAGTTTTTCGCCGATCTTGAGCAGATCCTGCGCAACCTTTGTCAGTATCTGTTGTTTATCGTCAAAGCTGTATTGCGTATTTTGTGTTTGGGCCAGGGCGGCCATTGATATCGTCAGTGTTAATGTGAAGATCAACAATCGAAACATTGTCCGTGTTCCTCCATTTCGGATTCAGGTTTTAGCTCACTTCATTCTTATTCGGTTAATGGTTGCAGTTTTGAAGAATATTTGATTTTGGCCTTCAAAACCGCTACACTTCTTTCGTCCTATAAGGGGTATTTCGGCATGAAAGCCTTTGAAATATGAAAAAAAATGTCACACATTCGACGGTTTTAGCACTGGAGACCTCCGGCCGCCTTGGTTCGGTGGCACTGGGTACAACCGAGGCGTTCATCGAGCAAAAAACGCTCAGCGGTCCGTTGAAACACAGCCAGGAAGTCCTGCCCGCGGCACAGGAATTGCTGCAAAAACACAACGTCGAACCCTCTGAGGTTGCTCAGGTGTATCTGTCGATCGGGCCGGGCAGTTTCACCGGTCTGCGGATCGCCGTGACCATTGCCAAGACACTGGCGCTGGCCCAAAAGACCAAAATCGTCGCTGTCGATACGCTCGACGCGATTGCAGCCAACGCTGTTACCAGTATTGAAAACGCCGATTCTGTTGCAAGCCATGTCGGATGCATCCTTGATGCCAAACGCGGGCAGTTTTTTGTCGCCGGTTATGCGATTGAAAATGGCAACGCACGCAAAATCCTCGATGACCGTATGCTCAAGCCGCAGGAATTTATAGACCAGTTTATCGCTCGGCATGAAAAAGTCTATCTGCTGGGTGAGGGGCTGGTCTATTATCGCGACCGGTTCACTGCGGATAATGTGGTATTTCTGGATGAGGACATCTGGGTGCCGCAGGCCGCGATAGTCTATCAGCTTGGCCGCGAAAAAGCCCAAAAAAACCTGTTCGAGGACCCGTTTAAATTGACACCGTTTTACCTGCGCCGAGCTGCACCTGAAGAAAAGCACTGATTCGAACGTCGCAGATTTAGCAATCATTCTTGAGAATCGAGGCGGTTGTGCTATACTAATTGTGCTGATGAAAAGTATAATCTTTGATATTCGTATGTTTGGGAGACTCCAATGGAAAATGACCGTTCGATATTCGATGGGCAGACACGTCGGGAATTTCTGCGTAATTCAGCGTTGACGATCGGGGCGTTCACATTCGCCATGAAATGCCAGGCTCAAACACAGGCTTCTCACGTGATTGACAGTGCGATCAATACCCCAATCGGGGTTCAATTCACCCAAAACAGTATCATTCATCAGGCCGCCTTTGAAGGATCTTGTCGAACGGGTGAATTAAAAAACTTGACATTCGAAGCGGAAAAAGATGCTCTTTTGAAGAATCTCCAAAAACTCAAACAGCAGCTTTCGCAGGCAACGTTGCCGCCCGAGGTAAATCTGCTGGAACCGACCTGTATATATTCGTGGGTGGAAAAAGCGAATCCGAAAATTACTGTCCCTAAAGAGCAATTGGATCAATTGAAAAAGAATGATCCGCTCACGGATGTATATGTCGTTACGCAGCAGGCGCCGGGTCTGGAAATTGCCGAACGATTCAAGAAACCGGTAATTATTATGCAGCCGCGAGGATGGGCGGTCGATCTGCCGGCCGCACTGCGAGCCCGCGGGCACCAGTGTTTTCATGCGCACAATCTGCAAGAGACATTCGACTATATCCGATTATTCGCTGTGAAAAAGGCTATTGCTAAAACAAAGTTGTTGAACCTGACTAATTTTCCAGGTGCGGCGCCTTGGGGAGTGGTCAGTTGCGCGACAAATACCAAAAATATCAAAAAACGTTTTGGGTTGGATTGCACCTTCGTCAACTATAACGATTTCTTCTCGACGATGCAGATGCTCACGGAAGATAAAGTGGTCAGTGCCGAAGCGTATCACATTGCCGATCGGTTTTTGGCCGGGGCCAATACCTGTGATATGACCCGAAAGGATGTGCAAAAATCGGTCTTGTTTTATCTGGCCACGGTTTTTACGATGAATGAGAATAACTGCAATGCGTTTACCGTCGAATGTTTCGAGCTGTGCAGTTCAATGAATCCGTGGAATCGCCGTTTTACCCCCTGCATGACCCATGCCTTACTCAAAGATCTGGGTTGTCCCAGTGTGTGCGAAGGGGATATGAATGCGTTTTTGGCGATGACACTGATGATGTATCTGTCGCGAAAGGCTGCGTACATGGGCAACCCCAATTTTGAGATCGATGATAATATTCTGAAAATATATCATTCGGTCGCATCGCTGAAAATGAACGGGATTGACGATACCGAATCCAAATACGAGATCGAACCATTTACCAAAGCAGGCTTTGGGGTAACGTTACGACACGATTTTAAGCGGGACAAGAACCAGCCGGTGACGATTGGTCGTTTTGACCCGACCGGAACCAAATTTCTAGTGACCCGCGGCACGATTATTGACGGGGCGGGGATGGGCGGCTGCGGCTGTGCCCAGCAGGTCAAAGTCGAGGTGCCGGATATTCGGGCGTTCTGGCGGCAGTCTCAAAACTATGGCCACCATATGACCATGGTTTTCGGAGACTATATAGAGCCGCTTAAAGACCTTTCGATGGTCCTCAATTTTGAAATTGAAGCTATCGTTTAAAGTGTAGTTTATGTAATGATAGACACTTGCAAACACAATAGCTGCTTTGAGGAATCCCTGAAATTAAATCGCTTTTACCTGCGCCGAGCTGCACCTGAAGAAAAGGGCTGATTTACAACATGGCATGCTTATGCAAGAATCACAAGAAGGCGAAACGGTCAGTATTTAAGATACTGGCGGAATTGCCCTGAATGGGTTAGAATGCATCGCTTGTACAGGTCATAACGGAATCGATCATGGCGAAGACGCTGGACAAGCAAAAGGATACCCCAACGGCGGTCGAACAGGCCCCGATGCGGCCGGTGTTTATCCTCTCCGAGCAGATCAAGCTCAGCTATCGTTATTTTCTCAATAATCTGCTGCTGGCATTGGCGGATGCGTCGATTGGCTGTGCGATCGTTTGCCGTCGCCAAAACGATGTCGCGGATATTCTGCCGCCGGGGGTCGAAGTCTTTACTTATCCGAATATCGACCTGATCCTGTTCGAACGGCATAATATCAACATGATCGCTGCGAGACTCGAGAAGTTCAAGCCGACGATCCTGCATGCCCTGTGCGAACGGCAGTGCCGATTCGTTCGGTCATTGTCACGCAGGCTGGGCATCCCTTATGTTCTCTCGGTCAATGCAATCCCGCTGCGGTCGATTCCGGGGATCGGGCCGCTGAGTATTTCAACCCGTCGATGCGGCGCGATCGTCAGCCCGGCCCCGTCGATCGCCGAACATTTGACACACATCTATCCGCGTCTGAACAGCCGTATATCACCGGTTCTGGTCGGCAGTTTCACTGCGCCGTCCCCACAATGTTTCGACCGGGTCGATGAAATGCCGGTGATGATCGTTACCTGCCCAATGGACGATGCGAAAGATTTCGAGCCGCTATTGTCGGCCGTGAAAGAACTGGCAATCAGCGGATACGAATTTCTATTGGTATTGATGGGCAGCGGCCGGGCGGAAAACCAGATCCATCGCAATGTCAAGCGGCTGGGGCTTTCGCGTCAGGTTGTGTTCATCAATATCAGTCCGTTCTGGAAACAGTCATTTTCAGCCGGTGACATTTTCATCATGCCGGTACCCGTCGGCCGGTTCAGCCCGTATCTGCTGGAAGCGATGAGCAGCGGTATGGCCGTCGCCGGCTGCGAAGGCGGCGTGGACGATCTGCTGCTCAAGGACCAGACGGCTGTCATCTTCGACCCGGACGATGTGCTCAGTATCCGCCAGACGCTTCAGGAGCTGCTTGATCGGCGCGAAGATGCGCGAAAGCTCGCGCGAAATGCCCAGCAACTGGTTCGCGAGAAATACAGCGTTTCCGAAATGGCCGAGAATTTGATGACCCTGTACCGCCGTGTCAGTGACTGGCACAAAGCCGCCCGGCTTAGCTGAGCAGGCCGTAATCGATAAGGATCTTCTGGAGTGTTCGTTTGCCGGCTTCGTCCAGCGGTGTCATCGGCAGCCGCATCTCATCCGGTGCCATATTCAGCATCGCCATCGCGGTCTTGATCGGGATCGGATTGGTCGCCAGTGAAAGCATGTTCGTCGCCAGCGGATAAAGCTTGCGGTTCCATTTCATGGCGGAGGTGAAATCGCCTTCCAGGATCAGATCGGTCATGGCCTTCACGTCGGCAGGGATGATATTGGCAATGACGCTGATGACGCCTTTGGCGCCGACCGACGCCAGCGGCAGCGTCAGCGAATCGTCACCGGAAAGGATCGTAATATCGCAGCGCGAGGCGATATTGTTTGCCATATCCAATGAACCGGTTGCCTCTTTGATGGCGACGATATTCTCGATGGTCGAGAGTTTTTCAACAGTTTGAGGTGTCAGACCTTTTCCGCCGCAGCGGCCGGGAATATTATAGAGCACGATCGGCAGATCGACCTCTTCGGCGATCGCCTTGAAATGCTCGTAAAATCCTTCCTGCATGGGTTTGTTGTAATACGGGCAAACCTGTAATGTCGCATCGGCGCCGACCTGTTTGGAAAACGCGGTCAGTTCAATTGCTTCAGCGGTCGAATTGGAACCGGCCCCGGCGATCACCGGCACGTGACCGGCGGCCTTTTTGACGACGCGTTCGATCACCTGGCAATGTTCATCGTGCGTGAGCGTCGGGCATTCACCGGTCGTGCCGACCGGGACAAGCGCATCGATGCCGTTTTCGAGTTGGAAATCCACCAGTTCGTCCAGTGTTTCGTAATCGACCTGCCCGTCCTGGAACGGGGTCACCAAAGCGGTCATCGCGCCGGTAAACATAATTTTCTCCTCTTTATGATTTTCTTAGATTTTTCAAGATTTTGACGTACTCAGCCACCGCATTGTAAAGGCCGATCTCGATGGCGTCAACGATCAATGCCTGTCCGATGGAAACTTCCAGTACATTGGGCACTTCGCTGCAGAATCGCCCGAGGTTGTCGCGGTTGAGATCGTGGCCGGCGTTGATGCCCAGGCCCATATCGGCCGCGGCCCGCGCGGCATCGGCGTATTGACCGATCACTTTTTCCAGGTCGCCCGACTGCTCGCGAAACGCCCGGGCATACGGCTCGGTATACAGCTCGATCCGGTCAGCGCCGAGGTCTTTGGCGATCTCGATGATAGGAATATCCGGATCCATGAACAAACTCACGCGAATGCCCAGCTCGGTCAGTTCCTTGACGATCGGGGTCAATCGCTGCTTATCCCTGGTCAGGTCCCAGCCGTGATCGGAGGTCGAGGCCTGCGGCGAATCGGGCACGAGTGTGGCCTGGTCGGGCCGCACCTCTTTAACGATATCCAGATAGCGACCGGTAAACGGATTGCCTTCGATATTGAATTCGACCTCGCCGAGTATCGCCGCCAGGTCATAGACATCCTGATAGCGGGTGTGCCGTTCGTCCGGACGCGGGTGGACCGTGATCCCGTAAGCACCGGCATCCAGTGCGATCCGGGCGGCCTGGGTGATCTTCGGCTCGCCGATATCCCGCGCGTTGCGAATCAACGCGACCTTGTTCAAATTGACACTCAACTGCGTCATGCGTCCCTTTTTCAAAAAAGCGATTATACCACCCTGTTGTCCTATGACAAGTAAATATCGAATAACGTTATTTGACTATCTTTCATCTTGTCAAATCGGGATTTTGCAATTACCATATTCTGTGGAAATTGATTACTGAATTGAAAAGGGTAAAGCCTTGAAGCTGACGTGGGCCAATCGAATCACGATCTTTCGGATCCTGATGATCATTCCGTTTGTGATCTGCATGCTCAAGATCAATGATGAGACGCTGACAGTCGGCATTCGGATCGCGCTTCGCTATGTCGCACTGGCGATCTTTCTGGCGATGGCGCTCAGTGATATGATCGACGGGCTGTTGGCGCGAAAGTTCGGTCAGATGACCCGGCTGGGTTCGTTTCTCGATCCGATGGCCGACAAGATGCTGATGACCTGTGCGTGTTTGTTATTGTTTTCCGACCGGGCCGGGATTGAGGGATTTCATCTGCCGCCGACGGTCGTGGTTCTGATTATCGGCAAAGACGTACTGCTTTTATTGGGATTTATCATCTATTACTTTATCACGTTCCAGGTCCGCATCACGCCGGTACGAATCGGCAAGGTGGCAACATTTTTGCAGCTTTCGATGGTCGCAATGATCCTGATCGCACCGGAAATGTCGAAACTGATCGACGGGTGGATCTGGTTTTTGCGGGTGCTTTGGTGGTCGGCGGCCACGGCGGCCGTGATGGCGACCCTGATCTATATCCAAAAGGGAAGCCGATACCTCGAGGAATTCGAGGCCAACGAAAATCATTCGTAAATGAATAAAAATCCGGAATCCGAAACAATGTCAAAACTTAAATATCGAAATAAATTAAGTATTCTGCTTTTTGTTATCATCGTCTCTTGTTCGGTCTTTGGCCAGGACAAGCCCGATGCATTTATCGCGATTGCCGAAAGCCAGCGTAAAATCGATCGAGAAGTGCTCGTCAAACCGGGCCCGCCGAATCTGCCCGCGATCGATCTGCCGATCTCGGATGGCAATGCCAAAAGGAATTTTCAGCCGCAAAAACATATCCGAACCAACGCGCAATTGCACAAATTGCTTGCTGAATATCGGGAACACTACAAACCGTTTTTGAAGAATCACGCACCGGACTTAGAGAAAAAACGTATTCGCCAACACTTTGAACAGTTCAAATGGCGAATCGAGACACCCAAAGACCAGCAGGATTTCGCCGGTTATACCCTCAAAGGCAAAGGTAAGTGGGCAGAGGTTATGATACCTCATTACGGTCCGCCCGTCGGCAAGGTCGCGACCTATTACTATAAACAATTCAATATTAATACGGATCTGCTGGACTGCGAATCGGTCTTTATCTGTTTTAAAGGGGTTGATTACAAAGCGCATGTCTTTGTCAACGGCATTTTCCTCGGCAGCCACGAAGGCTTCTTTGCACCGTTTGAGTTCGATTGCACCACAGCGCTGCGCAAAGGCAAAAATACGCTCGTTGTAAAAGTCGAGAACGACTACGGCACACACCCGACGATCAGCACGCATGAAGGTGACAAGATGTTCAGCTACAATTCGTTTTATGCGGTCCGTGAGGGGCCGACGTTCCAACGGCAAAAACCGCCGCTGGGCTGGCTGCTCGACGATGTGGGGATGGGCATCCATCACGATGTTTATCTGGAAGGCCGCGGGCGGATCTTTGTGGATGATGTGTTTGTTCGAACGCTCGATACCGAGGGCAATGCCGAACTGTGGCTCGACGTATATCAGGTCCCGCATCATGAAGAACAAATCCGTTTTGCGATTTCGGTTTACGGCCGCAATTTCGAGCAAACAGTGATCGAGGATATGAATGTTATCCCCACCTCGGCCTTAGACAAGCCGCTGCATTGCAAGGCGGGCCTGAATTACTTCAAGATACCGTTATCGATTCCCCAGCCGCGATACTGGGCGCCCGAAAATCCGTGGCTGTATCAGTTAGCGGTCAAACTGTACGATAAGGATAATATTCTGCTCGATACCTTCGAAGACCAATTTGGTCTGCGAACGTTTACCATGCGAGAGGTGAACGGGCGACAGGGCCATTTCTTTCTCAACGGCCAACCCATCCGGCTCTACGGCGCCAATACGCATGGGGCATTCGAACAGGATGTGATCCGGCGGGACTGGGACCGACTGGTCGATGACATCCTGCTGGCCAAGATATGCAACATGAATTATATTCGCACAACCGGTCGGCCGCTGTTGGCGGAGGTGTATGACTATTTCGACCGGCTCGGCCTGATGGCTCAGACAGATATGCCGATTTGCAGTGACCTGCGGCGAAACCTGTTCAACGAGGCCCTCAAACAGGCCGGCGAAATGGAACAGTTGGTCCGCAACCACCCATCGAATATCATGATCTCGTACATTAACGAACGGATCCCCAATATGCGTTTGAAGGAGCATCACCGGATGCTGACGCGGCCGGAAATGGAGAATTTCTTCCAGTGTGCGGACAGCATCGTCAACCAGTACAATCCCGACCGGGTCATCAAGGCCGCAGAAGGCGATTACGATCCGCCGGCGCCGGGGATCTCCGATCAGCATTGCTACTGCGCCTGGTACAACGGCCATACCGTCGATCTGGGCAAGCTCAACAAGGGCTATTTCGGCCAGGTTAAAAAGGGCTGGAATTATACCTGCGGTGAATTTGGGATCGAAGGGCTCGATTCGCTGGAGTTGATGAAAAAGTATTATCCCGAATCGTGGCTACAATCCGCTGACGACGGTACATGGAGTCCCAATGTCATTATCGATGCTCAGACCGGCAAGATGCATTACATTTGGTATGACACGCCCCAAACGATTGACGAGTGGATCGCGGCCAGCCGGGCCTATCAGGCATGGGGGATTCGCTATATGACCGAGGCATTTCGCCGCAACAGCCGCATGAGCGGGTTTGCAATCCATCTGTTCATCGATGCCTTCCCCTCCGGCTGGATGAAGGCGATTGTCGATTATGACCGAAAAGCAAAGCCCGTTTATTTCGCCTATCGCGATGCCTTGGCGCCGGTACTGGTGAGTTTGCGGACGGATCGAAATGCTTTTTTTGCCGATGAACCGGTTAACCTGGAAACCTGGGTTTGCAGCGATCTAAACCGCGACATCCAAAACGCTCATCTCTGTTATTATGTCGAACACAAGAGTGAGATTCTCTACAGCGGCCAAAGTCCGATCGATATTAACCGTTTTGAGAACCGCTTTACCGGTTCACTGAAATTCAATGCCCCCTCTGTTAATGAACGCGGTACATTCCGCGTCTTTTGCGGCCTGACCGATGACCAGGGAAATATTATTAGCGATAATTCTATAACGCTGGATGTCTTTGCAACGGTGAAGCCGAAACCATCACGTCGAATCGTGCTTGTCGCAAACGATACAAGTGAAGCGGGTAAATTACTGAATGCATTGAATCTTTCTTACGAGACAGATGGACCATTTGAGCAAAATGATGTGATCGTTGTCGATTCCGGTTCCTTCAAAGATCGTCAGGATGATATCCTCAATGCCGTTCGAAATGGTGCTGCAGCGGTGGTCTTCAAGCTGCCGGTCGGCGAACACGATCTCGGATTCGGCAAGATCACGGTTTATCCGGCCCCGATGAATCCGCTGCATTTCGTATCACGAAAGACCGGCCACCCGCTGGTCGAGGGATTCCAACCGGATGACTTTAAGCTTTGGCACGACGACGAAACAGGCTATATCACACCGTTCTTCGCGCTGCCGTTTGATGGCAAGGAATGGCTGCCGATCCTCAAAAGCGCCAAGAGGGCCGATCATGTCTTTGTGTTTGAGCCGGCCCTGGCGGCCGCGGAAAAAGAATTGGGCCAAGGACGCATCATCATCAGCCAGATCGATCTAACCAATCGTGTTAAAACCAATCCTGTTGCAAAGATTTATGCCCTGCGGCTGCTGGATGCCGACTGAAATCTGGTTGCTCGCGGCCTTTGTTTACAGAAACCTCATAAAATGGTATGATGCTCGAAATAACTACCCCTGAAATGAAGTGTCAATATGGAATTCAGTGCAATACCAGACATTTTGGAAGCGTTGCGTAACGGTCAGATGATCGTGCTGGTCGATGCCGAGGACCGCGAAAACGAGGGCGACCTGGTTTGTGCGGCCGAAAAGGTGACACCGGAAATGATCAATTTTATGGCCACGCACGGCCGCGGGTTGATCTGTCTGCCGCTGACGGCGGATAAGTGCGACCGGCTGGGACTCTATCCGCAGACGACCGAAAACACCGCGCATCTGAAGACTGCCTTTACGGTCAGTATCGATGCGGCCGACGGTATCACTACCGGCATTAGTGCCGCCGACCGGGCGAAAACGATCCTCGATGCGGTGGCCGACGATGCCAAGCCGGCGGACCTGGCCCGGCCGGGACATATTTTCCCGCTGCGTGCCCGTGACGGCGGGGTATTGGTTCGCGCGGGTCAGACCGAAGGGGCCATCGATCTGATGCGGCTGGCGGGCATGAAGCCGGCCGGTGTGATCTGCGAGATTATGAACGAGGACGGCACGATGGCTCGTGTGCCCGAATTGCTGAAATTCTGCGAAAAGCATCAGATCAAAATGACTTCTATATCGAAACTGATCGAATATCGCCTGCAGCGCGAAAGCCAGATTAAGCGAGTTGAGAGTGTACACCTGCCGACCGATTATGGTGAATTCAAACTCATCGGCTACGAGAGCATCACCAGTGCCGAGCCGCATCTGGCCTTGTGCAAAGGCGGTGTCGGGGAACTGGATGACAGCGGCAATGTGATCGAACACGATGAGCCGGTGCTGGTGCGGGTGCATTCGGAGTGCATGACCGGCGATCTGTTCCATTCGCAGCGGTGCGAGTGCGGATATCAGCTTGTCGAGGCGATGAAGATGATCGAAAATCAGGGCAAAGGCGCCCTGATCTACCTGCGTCAGGAAGGCCGCGGCATCGGTCTGTCGAATAAACTGCGGGCCTATAAGCTCCAGGAACAGGGGCTTGACACCGTCGATGCGAATATCAAGCTGGGATTCATGGCCGACCGGCGCGATTACGGCATCGGCGCGCAGATCCTGCGCGATCTGGGTCTGAGGCAGATTCGCATTCTAACCAATAATCCCAAAAAAGTCAGTCGGCTCGAGGTCTATGGGATCTCGATTGTCGAACAACTGCCCCTCAAAGCCCAGCCCGGCAAACATAATATCCATTATCTCCAAACCAAAAAACGCCGCTTCGGGCATATTCTCGACGACGATTTGTAAAAACTATTCCAGTTTCCAATTTGCTCTGTAGGAAACGCACGCCATATGAGTGCGAGGCCCCCAAAATGCCGCATCAATATCTTTTTTCAACAGGCCCCTTCCAGCTACTTTGCTATTTACAGATTGCCTCTTCGAGTTCGGCGAGGATGGTCTTGGCCGGGGATATTTTGTTACCGTTGGGCCCGATCCATCGCAGTTGAGCGTTGGCCTTGAGCCGCTGGTCGAGTTTTTTGCACCCCAGCAGCACCGTCGCATGATTTTTGTTGCCCATGCACCGGCCGATCTCAGAGGAGGACATCGTGGTGTGTTTCCTGGCTAAGTACATGCTGAAATGCCGCGCCAGCGAAACGGTCCGGTCTTTTTTCGACGAGTGAAGACTCGCCGGGGTGATCCCGAAATAGGTCGCGACCGCATCTTCGATGTCCGAGAGATGCACAATCGGATCCATGCGGGAAACATGCTCGGCGAGGATCTCGCGGGCGGCCCGTACCGTCATTTTCCCGCCGTGCAGCGAACAAAACGCAACGACCTTGAGCATCGCCCCTTCGATCTCGCGGATATTGGAATGGATATGCTCGCTGATGTAATCGATGATCTTGTCGGGAATGTCTTTTCGCAATCGTTGGGCGAATTGCCGGCAGATCTGCCGGCGGGTCTTTAGATCCGGCGCATCGATTTTGACGACCATGCCGGAGATGAAGCGGTTGACCAGTTTTTCCGAGAGCTGATTGATCAGTTTCGGGTGGGCGTCGGAGACCAGGACGATCTGCTTGCCCGCCAGGTCGATACTGTTGAAGGTGTGCAAAAATTCCTCCTGGGTGGAGAGTTTGCCGGCCAGGAAGTGAATGTCATCGATGGCAAGCAGCTCCGTCTGCCGCATGCGACGGCGAAAAGCCTCCAGCTTTTTTGTCTTCAAGGCCAGCACGAACTGGTTGACGAATTCTTCCGCTGAGAGATACAGCCAGTTCGTTTGCGGCCGGTATTGGCCCACTGCATTACAGATCCCTTGCATCAGATGGGTTTTCCCGACGCCGTACCCTCCATGGATAAACAGCGGATTAAACGGGCTTTTTTCTTCCCGGACAATGGTCTGGGCGGCGTTATAGGCCAACTGGTTGGACGTGCCGACCACAAAATTGTCCAGGCTTAACTTCAGTTTATGGCGTGCGGGTCGTTTGAGCCGCCGGATCACGGCCGGCAATTCTCCCAGCTTCGCGGGTTCGGCCTGCGGCTGCTTACGCTGATGACCGGACAGCTTCGGCGAGATCTGGAACGTTACCAGAACCGTTTGACCGGTCACCGATTCGACCGCTTCGCGGATCTGCCCGGCGAAATGGCTCTCGATCCAGTTGGCAATAAACGAATTCGCAACACCAATTTTCAAATAGCCCTCGGCCAGCACAAAACTGGTCGAATTCTTGAACCATATCTTGTATTTCTGCTGCCCAATCCGTTGCGCGATAGCCGCTTCAATGGCAGCCAGTTCATCCGTGAAAGTACTCTGCATCCTTACAGCTCCCTGTGGCGAAAAACATCAATGGTATTCAGTTTGTAACAATAGTTTCGATTATGGATGGAATCGGTGTTGATACAATGCGTTTTTTCAGATTTTCTTTTCCACCGTGATTAGCTGGTTTGGCGACAATAAGTTATGGGACAAAATTTTTTTTTCTTCACATCTTATACACAACGTAAACCGCGATTGTGGAAAAGATGTGGATTGCATTTCCAAATCGCCGTTATCAATACTGATAATCGAGACGGTGACATCGAATCAAGTGTTGATTTTTTGCTGGGTAACCCACCATAGGTGTACAACATTTAATTCTGTTTGATCATCACGGCGACGTATCCGCCGTCATGATCGGGTTGGTGACAGTCCGGCAACGTGATTTTCTCATCTTGTTGTTCAAAATTTCTATGCCGCTTAAGAAAATTCTGAATAATCGAAAGGTTTTCACGATGTTGTATCGAACAGGTGCTGTAACAAAGCCGACCGCCGGGCTTAATCATCGCCGCAGCGCGGTCGATCAGATCGGATTGAATTTGTACAAGTTCCCTAATACGTTGCGGATTCAATCGGTACCGCGCTTCGGGCCGCCGGGCCAGCACACCGGTATTCGAACAAGGCACATCGATCAGAACCGCATCGAACAGGCCGATCCGGGTTGCAATTTTTTCAACATCTTCAAAATCAATGGTTCGGACATTCGACACGCCCAGCCGTTCGATATTCTCGATAACTTTAGCGAGGCGTTTGGGATGAATGTCGGTAGCATATATTTCGGCGGTATCGTCCGTAACTTCCGCTAATTGAAGGGTTTTGGTACCGGGTGCCGCGCACAGATCGAGGATTTTTTCTTTTGGCTGCGGATCAAGCATGCAAACTGCCTGATAAGCCGTCAAATCCTGTACACTGAATAAGCCATCCGAAAAACCGGGCAGATTGGCGACATTTCGCCGGCCGACGATTTTCAAAAACGGTATATCAGCGACATCTTCGAATTCAACACTCTGTGCGTTAAAAAACACCATCAGGTTTTCTTTAGTGGTTTTCAACGGATTGATACGAAGATAAATACTGAACTGCCGATTGGATGCGAATGCAATCTGTTGGGCTTTTGCCTGGCCGTACGATTCAATCCACGAGCGAATCAGCCAATCGGGCAGCGAAAATGCGACAGAATAATACTCAACCTCGTTGAGTTTGATATCCGGCAAAACATCGAGATCAAACTCACAACCACTCTTATCCGATTGTGGAACGATATTAGATTCAAGATGATCGAATTGAACATCGCGCGCTTTGATATGATCTGATATTTTGCGCAAAACAGCATTGATAAATCCTGCCTGTTTTTTCGAACCGTTAATCTTGGAAAGTTCGACCCATTCGTTCAGGATCGAATACACCGGTGTTCGCGGAGAGAATATCAGTTCATAAACCGCCGGGCGAAGCAGATTTAATATTTTCCGCTGAATGCGTTTGAGCGGTGTGCCGCTGAATGTTTGGATCAAATAATCCAGCAGCAGGCGGTTTCGCACTGTGCCGAGGACCAGATCGGTTGCCCGTTGTTTTTCACTTGTTTGATCGATAAATCGTTCAAGGATATCCGCGGCCCGACCGGTCTTCGGATCGAATTGAAAGAGTGTTTTGAGGGCGATCTGCCGGGCGGATTGAGAGGTCGGCTGGTTCATTACTGAATTTTCTCGAAACGGTCACCCGGTCGAACATGTCGACCGTTGACAAAATCCTCGAAGCTCATCAATTTCGAGCCGGCGGGTTTAAGCTGCTTCATATGCAGCGCCTGTTTTGCGCAAATGACGTTGAGATTTTCGTCGAGCGTTCCCGGCGGATCATTATGGGGGTTGGCCGCATCGACCACTTCAGCCCCGGCAAAGGTAACAATCACAGAGGTGCCGCCGCCTTTGGGCTGAAAAACCGCGCGGGCACCGGGCCACGGCCAAAATCCAAGAATCTTTTGTTTAATTTCAGCGGCAGGCCGGGCGAAATCGATATTCCCATCGGATTTTTTCAGCTTGGGCGCTTTGGTGGCCTCTTGGTCCTGCTGCTGGATGGGTGTGATCGTATCGTTTTCGATCTTGTCGAGCGTCTCGACCAATACCGGTGCGGCCAGTTTCGCCAATCGGTCGTGAAGCTGCCCGGCCGTTTCGTTTTCGCCGATCGGTGTCGATGCCGCAGCCAGAATATCGCCCGCATCCATTCGCTGGGCCAGGCGGATGATGCTGATACCGGTTTTTTTCTCACCGCCGATGATCGCCCAATTGACCGGAGCGGCCCCGCGATACTTCGGCAGCAGCGACGCGTGGACATTGATCGCACCTTTGGGCGGCAGGTCGATCAGCTCACTGGAAATCTTCTGGCCGAATGCGATCACGACCAGCAGATCGGGTGTCAGGATTTTGGTCTTTTCGATCATTTCAGGTGTATTGATATCAGCCGCTTCGATGCAGTCGATGCGATGCTGATGGGCCCATTGCGCAACGGCTGTTGGTTTCAATGCCCGTTTTCGACCGGCGGGTTGTGCGGGCTGGGTAAAAACAGCAGCGATCCGATGGTCCGAAGCGGTAATTGCTTCAAGGCAATCAATTCCGAATTCACCGCTTCCACAATAAACGACGTTCATGTTGGCTATTGACCTCTGGCTTGATTATCGTTCATTTGAACTTTTTTCTTCCAGTTTCTTGAGCAATTTGCGGTGTCGTATCTTTGCGGCCGGGCCCATTTTGTTGGCGATCGTGATCCCTTCGAGATGATCGTATTCATGCTGCAATGCGCGTGCGTACAAACCATCGGCATGGTCGGTAAAGGTCCTGCCGTCAAGATCAGTCGCGGTAACGGTGCAATGGGTGTATCGGCGAACATGAGTCTGCAGGCCCGGAACGGACAAGCAGCCCTCATCCGACGGTTCGAGTTTGCCCGAAGGTTTGATCTGCGGATTGATATAGACCCGCACCGATTCTCGGTTGCCCTCGAGCGCGATGATAAACAGCCGCAGCGGCAGGCCGGCCTGCGGGGCCGCCAGGCCGATCCCTTTATTCTCGAGCATGATATCGGTCATCTTATCGACAATCGCGCGGAGATTATCGTCGATCGTCTTGACCGGCTCAGCCTTGTGCCCAAGCACCCCGGCCGGGTAATGCGTGATCTGACACTGGTTCGGATCGATCGTCATGATTCGCTTACCGGTTCCTGGCGCCCTTTAAATGTTTTTGCTTCGAAGGTATTACCGAGATAGGTCTTTCGGATTAGTTCGTCGGCAATGATGTCCGCGGGCGGGCCGGCCCCGAGAACCCTGCCGTGATCGATAATATAGGCCTTATCCACAACTTCCAGCGTCCGTTCGACATTATGGTCGGTGATCAGGATGCTGACACCGGAAGCGACCAGCCGGCGAATTTCGGTTTGCAGGTCTTCGACGGCGATCGGATCGACACCGCTGAACGGCTCATCGAGCAGAATCAGCGATGGATTTGTGACCATCGCGCGGGCGATCTCGAGTTTTCGCCGTTCGCCGCCGGAGAGGAACCGGCCGTGACTGTCGGCGACCTCGCTCAGGGCGAACCGTTCGATTAACTCCTCGGCCCGCTGATCGCGCTGTTCGCGGGTGATCGACATGGTTTCGAGGATCGCATAAAGGTTTTCGCGGACGCTGAGCCGCTGAAAAATGCTGGGCTCCTGCGACAAGTAACCGATCCCCAGACGCGCGCGTTTGTACATCGGCAGTTTGGTTACATCGTGCCCTTCGAAGACGACCGATCCGTCGTCGGGGATGACCATGCCCATGATCATTCGAAAAGTGGTGGTTTTGCCGGCCCCATTTCGCCCGAGCAGCCCGACGATGCTCCGCGGCTCGACGGTGATAGAAACCTCATTCACCACCGTGCGGCCGGAGTACACCTTGACCAGATTTCGCGTTTCAAGCAGCGTTATTTCAACCATCGGCATCCCTTCATTTCGTTTTGCCTATTATAACAGCGATTGCGGATCAGACAAACGTTTTTACCGCTCGTTTTTCGTTATCAGGATGTGCTAATCGCTTTCCCGGACGATCTTTGCGCCGAGCGGATTGAGCCGCTGCTCGATCTTTTCGTAGCCGCGATCAATATGATAGACGCGATTGACGATCGTGGTGCCCTCCGCGGCCATACCCGCCAGCACCAGCGCCGCCGAGGCCCGCAGATCCGATGCCATCACAGGCGCCGCCATGAGCTTTTTGACACCGGCGATAATTACGGTCGGCCCTTCCTTGCGCAGATAGGCCGCCATACGGTTGAGTTCCGCGACATGCATATACCGGTCGGGGAAGATTTTCTCGGTAACGACACTGTTGCCGTCGGCCAGCGACAGCAACGCCATGAACTGGGCCTGCAGATCGGTCGGGAATCCCGGATACGGCTGCGTGGTGATGTCGGCCGTACGCAAACCATTTGCCCTGGTGACCACGCAGCCGCCTGAGGTCGGTTCAACGGTTACGCCGATATTGCGAAACCGGTCCACCACCGCCATCATATGCTCAAGGCATACATTTTCAATGGTCAGTTCGCCCTGGGTGATCGCCGCCGCAACCATAAAGGTGCCCGCCTCGATCCGGTCGGGGATCACCTCATAGGTTACCGGCGAAAGGTTTTTGACGCCTTCGATGACCAATCGCGGCGAGCCGATGCCGCAGATTTTGGCCCCCATAGCGTTGAGAAAATTGGCCAAATCCGCAATCTCCGGCTCACAGGCCGCTGATTCAATAACCGTTTTGCCTTTGGCTAACACTGCCGCCATCATCACGTTGGCCGTACCCAATACGGTCGAACCGAACGAACCGCCGAGGAATATCTCGCGGCCGGTCAGCCCGCCGTTTGCTTCGGCGACGATGTAGCCGTTCTCCAGATGAATATTGGCGCCGAGTTCCTTGAGCCCGCGAAGGTGAATATCGACCGGCCGGTCGCCGATCGCACATCCGCCCGGCATGGAGATTTCCGCTTTGCCGCAGCGACCAATCAGCGGACCCAAAATACAGATACTGGCCCGCATTCGCCGCACAATCTCGTAATCGCCGAAAGGATGATCCACCACCGAGGCATCGATTACCAGATCGCCGTTTTCATCTCGATTCACCTGACAGCCCAATGCCTCCAGCAGTTCCGAACAGACCCGGATATCCGAGAGATTCGGTACGCCTTTGAGCGTGGTTTTGCCCGGCGCGAGGATCGCCGCCGCCATGATCGGCAGCGAGGCGTTCTTCGAGCCGTTGACATGGACGGTGCCCTTGAGTTGAACCGGTCCTTCGATGCGAAAGATATCCATACCTTATTTCCTTGAAAAACAACGCTTAATGTAATACAACACGCCGTGTCTTGCAAGGATTTGATCGAAAGCCGAATTGATGGATGCATTCGAATATCTAAAAACCACGTTCACCGACTTTACGCTCTGGGATGGGGCATTGTTGGCCGTCTGGGGCGGACTGTTCGGCGCCTGGCTGGTGCAAAGCCGTTTCGGCACCGCTGCGCTGCAGCAAACACCGACCCGCCGCAACACCATGTCGATGGCAACGCCGTTTATCCCGCTTTTGATATGGTTCTGCGTAACGTTACTGGGCATTCAGGCATCTCAGCGATTCAGCCCCCAAGAGCCGCCGTGGATCGGGGCAATGCTGGATAACCTCGCTTTGTGCATCGGCGGACTGGCGGGCGTAGTCGCATCATTGATCGTGGCCAGGCGGTTTTTCGCCCGGGGTCTGGCGGGTTTCGGGCTGCGAATCCGGACACTATTCAAAGATGCGGGCTGGGCGGTGGCGCACCTGTTAGCGGTCTGGCCGCTGGTGTTTGTCGTGATGATCCTGACCATTTTTATTGGCAAACTGATCGTGGGCGGCAATTTCGAGATGCCCGTCCACCAGGAACTGCAGAATCTTAAGGAATATTCCGAGCCGGCGCTGCAATGGCTGATCCTGGTAACCGCGACCGTCGTCGCACCGGTGACCGAGGAAATCCTCTTTCGCGGCATCTTTCAGACGGCGATCCGCAACAATACCGCCCGGCCGTGGTTCGCCGTGATCGGAGCCTCGGCGGTTTTCTCTATAATCCACGCCGACAGTTTCCACTGGCCCGCATTGTTTGTGCTTTCGGTGGGCTTGGGATATGCGTACGAAAAAAGCGGTTCGCTCTGGCGGCCGATCATTATGCATATGATTTTCAATACCGTCTCGGTCGTTGCGACGCTGCACCAGACAGGCAAAATATGATCTTATTTTTTTAACGAGAATTACATGGATATACACAGCACATTGACGAAACTGGATTTTGGCGTGATCCTCCTCTATCTGCTGGCGGTGATGGCGTTGGGGTTCTGGGTCAGTTTCAAAAAGGGCCATACCGGCGATTTGTTTCTGGCCGGGCGACGATTAGGCTGGCCCAATATCGGCCTGAGCATCTGGGGCACCAATATCAGCCCGTCGATGATGATCGCGACCTGCGGCGTGGCCTATTCGACCGGGGTGGTCGCGGGTAATTTCTCGTGGCTGGCGTGGCCGTTTCTGCTTTTGCTGGGCATGGTCTTTATCCCGCATTACCTCAATACAAAAATCTGCACGATGCCCGAATTCATGAGCCGCCGCTTCAGCGAACCGTGCCGGGTGTTTTTGTCGTGGTACACACTGGCTTCGACGCTGGTGATCTGGCTGGGCGGCACGCTCTATGCCGGCGGATTACTTTTGGGCCAGATTCTGAATTGGCCGCTGTGGTTTTCAATTATTTTTCTGACCGTCATTGCGACCAGTTTTACCGTCGCGGGCGGTCTGATGGCGGTTGTGATTACTGATTCGTTCCAGACGGTCCTGATGATCGTTGCATCCGCGGCCCTGACGATCATCGGGCTGCATCACGTTGGCGGAATCGGTGAGCTTTTTCGGTCCACACCGCCGCAATTCTGGAACCTGGTTCAGACCTCCGGCGAATCCGAATATCCCTGGTATGCCGTGTTCGCGGGCTATCCGGTTCTGGCGATCTGGTTCTGGTGCACCGATCAAACGATCGTTCAACGGGCGCTGGGGGCGCGCGACCTTCGCCAGGCGCAGCGGGGGACGCTCTTTGCCGGATTTTTGAAAATCCTCGATGTGCCGCTGTTTATCCTGCCGGGGATCATCTGCTGTGTCCTGCACCCCAATCTCTCGAATCCCGACCAGGCCTATACGACGATGGTCGCGACCTATCTGCCGCCGGGCATGGTCGGCCTGATCATCGCCGTTTTAATTGCAGCGCTGATCAGCACCGTCGATTCGGGCCTGAATTCCTTCAGCACGGTCTTCACGCTCGATATCTACCATAAATATATCCGCGCCGATGCCTCGACCGAGCAGACTATTCGGATCGGGCGGATTGTCACCGTCATCGCCGCGGCGATCGCTATCCTCATGGCATTGGGCATCGCATCGATCGAAAATCGAAACCTGTTTGCGATGCTCCAGTCGCTGATCGGGTATTTCGCACCGCCGATGGCGGCCGTCTTTCTGGTTGGCGTCCTCTGGAAACGTGCGACCGCACCGGCCGCCTTTTGGACGCTGGTCATCGGCTCGATCGTCAGCTTGTCGGTCGGTTTTTTGGAGTTGTGCGATTTTCCCAGTGAACAATTCTGGCCGCATTTTCTGCTGCTCTCGTTTTTGCTGTTTGTCGGGCTGGTTGTCCTGTTTGTCAGCTTTTCACTGTTGACCGCCGCGCCGTCCAAAGAAAAGCAACTGCCGACCCTCAAAGACACCTATGGCAAAATGGC